>JAPPKR010000059.1 GCA_028819835.1 bacterium
GCTCTGAGGTTAGAGGTGGTGGGTTCATGATTCTCCTTATCACCAAGTCGGATGGTCAATACTGGTGTGTTAGAAGTTAACACTTCGTAAACCGAACGCGTACCTTACCATCATCGGGGGCCAGCATGAAAAGCCATGCCCTCACTGATCACTCCCGATAACCGTGCGCTCCTGGGCAATCACCCAGTGGGCGCCTCCTGCCAGGATGTCGGCCATCTCAGCCATGTTTCCCCATGAGGATAGACGGTCGGGAGCTTCAGCGATTCTGGAGAGACGTGCTGATTTTCCCGAAGCCTGGACTGCCACCCCAAGCTCGCGGGCCGGGAAGACGATGCCGTCGGCGGCGCAACGAAGCGCGAGTTTGGTGATCCGAGAGACCTGCTGGCCCGGAGTGTCCCTGATTCCCAGTCCCCTCAACTCGTCCTCATGGAGCCACCCCGCCGGGGAGGCCGAGACCGTCACCTCGGTGTCCGGATAGTGTCCCCCGGCGTCGACCGCCGCCTCCACAGCTCTCCGGCCACCCATGCCCGACACGCTCACCCACCGCGCCCCCAGCTTCCCCATGCGCGCCACCGCCCTGGCCACCACCGAGGGCCGCGCCAGGAGGCTCAGGTCGACCAGGATCGGTTTCCCCATAGCCCACAAAGCCCCCACCAGGATCGGGCCGCAGTCCATGAGCAGGTCCATGCCTATCACCCAACCGCCCACCCTTCCGCTCAGTTCCTGGGCTGTCCGCATCGTGGCCTCGGCGTCCGCTCCGACCAGCCGGACAAGCAATCGCTCGGTTCCCGAACTCATGGACGCCAGTCCTGGAGGCTACGGGGAACCCCGATGGCGTCGAGGTCCGAGCAGAGTATCTCCGCCGCGGCGCCGGCCGCAGCCAGGGTGGTCATGTAGGGGACGCCCCGTCGGCGAGCGGCCCTGTACAGTTCTCGGCCGTCGAAGCGGGAAACGTCGGTCCCATAGGTGTTGACCACCAGCGTCGCCTCCCCCGATTCGACCAGGTCCAGGGCCTGCCGGCGCCCCTCCTCCCCCGGCCCCAGTGACTTCACATTCCTGCTGTCCCAAGCCGCAGCCGTCCGGTGGTCGGCGACTTGAGACATGCCACTCCGGGCCCATGCCTCGATGAGCGTCGCTCCCGAAGAGACATCGTCCTCCGCCAGCAGCATCAGCACCGATCCCTCTTTCACCAACCGGTCGCCCGCACCGAGAAGCGCCTTCCCGTAGGCCGTCTTCCAATCGATCCCGACTCCCATCACCTCCCCGGTGGCGCGCATCTCCGGGCCCAGCACCGGATGGGAAGTCGGAAAGCGCTCCCATGGCAGGACCGCTTCCTTGACTCCAACCATCGGGGACTCTTCCCCATCCCCGTACAGGCCTTCGGACCGCAACTCCCGAAGGGAGGCGCCCATCATCACCCGCGCCGCCAGCTTGGCGAGCGGGAGGCCGCGCACCTTGGAGATGAAGGGGACGGTGCGCGAGGCGCGGGGGTTGGCTTCCAGCAGGAACACCTCCTCGCCCTGGACGGCGTACTGGACGTTGATGAGACCCCTCACACCCAGAGCCGCGGCCAGGGCGGCGGTCATCTCGTGGATGGTCTTCCGGGCGGGGGGTCCCAGGGTGCGGGGAGGCGTGATGCAGGCCGAGTCCCCGGAGTGAACGCCGGCCTCCTCGACGTGCTCCATAATCCCCCCCATCAGCAGCTCGTGCCCGTCATAGACGGCGTCCACGTCAATCTCGATCGCCGACTCCAGGAAAGAATCGATCAGGAGAGGGGCTCCGGCCAGATCGGCTTCGTCGACGCTCCCGTACACCTCCTCCAGGTAGCGCTCCAAGTCATCGGAGTTTCCGATTACCTCCATCCGTCTTCCCCCCAGCACGAACGACGGCCTGACCACCACCGGAAAGCCCATTTCCGCCGCCACGCCGCGCGCCTCGCTGCGGGAGCGGGCCAAGCCGTGGCGGGGTTGGGGAATCCCCAAGCGTTTGCACAGGACCGAGAACCGCTCACGGTCCTCCGCCAGGTCGATGGAGGCCGGAGAGGTGCCCGAGATCGGCGCCCCCGCCTCGGCGAGTCGCTTGGCCAGGTTGAGCGGGGTCTGGCCGCCGAACTGGACTATCACACCCACGGGCTCCTCAGCGGCTATCACATCGAGAACGTCCTCCACCGTCAGAGGTTCGAAGTAGAGACGATGGGAGGTGTCGTAGTCGGTGGAGACCGTTTCGGGATTGCAGTTGACCATCACCGTCTCGTATCCGGCGTCTCCCAGGGCGAATGCCGCCTGCACGCAGCAGTAGTCGAACTCGATCCCCTGCCCGATCCGGTTGGGACCCGCCCCCAGCACCACCACCCTGGGACGGGTGGCGGGCGGCACCTCGTCCTCATCCTCGAAGGTGCCGTACATGTAGGGGGTCTGCGCGGCGAACTCGGCCGCACAGGTGTCCACCGTCTTGTAGGTGCGGCGGATCCCCCGGGACAGCCGGGCGCGGCGAACCTCACCCTCGCTCTTCCCCCACAGGTACGAGAGTTGCGCGTCGGAGAATCCGTAACGCTTGGCCTCTTCCCACAACTCCTCCTGCGGGCCCCGCGCCAGCAACTCTTCGCGAAGCTCGACGATCTCCAGAATCTGTTCGGTGAACCAGGGGTCGTAGGCGGTCAGCCGGGAGACCCTGTCGGGCGACCATCCTCTTCGCAGCGCCTCGCCGGCGGCTGTCACCCGGTCAGGGGTGGGGGTTGTCAACAGTTCAGATAGATCCTCCTCGGTGAGCTTCTCCATCTGCTTGGCGCCCGGATCGGCGCCCAAGCCCATTCGGCCGGTCTCCAGGCTGCGCAACGCCTTCTGCAGCGCCTCCGGGAAGGTGCGGCCGATCGCCATGGCCTCTCCCACGCTCTGCATGGAAGAGCCCAGACGGCGGGGAGTGGCCGGAAACTTGGCGAAGTCGAAACGGGGAGCCTTCACCACCACGTAGTCGAGGGCCGGTTCGAAAGACGCCGGGGTGAGCCCGGTGATGTCGTTGGTGATCTCATCGAGGGTGTAACCCACCGCCAGCAGCGCGGCGATCTTGGCGATCGGGAAGCCGGTGGCCTTGGAAGCCAGGGCAGAGGAGCGAGAGACTCGGGGATTCATCTCGATCACCAGCCGCCGCCCCGTCTCCGGTTCCACCGCGAACTGCACGTTGGATCCCCCGGTGGCCACCCCGATGGCCCGCAGCACCTCGATCCCGTCGTCCCGCATCTCCTGGTACTCCCGGTCCGACAGCGTCTGGACCGGCGCCACGGTTATCGAGTCCCCGGTGTGGACCCCCATGGCGTCCAGGTTCTCTATCGAGCAGATGACCACCGCGTTGTCGGCGTGGTCCCTCATCACCTCCAACTCGAATTCCTTCCATCCCTCCACCGACTCCTCAACCAGGATCTCCGAGACCGGGGACGCGTCCAAGCCCCTGCGCGCCACCTCCTCGAACTGCCCCGCGTCGTGCGCCATCCCCGTCCCGCCCCCGCCCAGTATGTACGAGGGCCGGATCATCAGCGGGTAACCGAGGCGCGCGGCGATCCGGCGAGCATCGGCCATCGACCTGGCGTACCCGGCCCGGGGAGTCTCCATCCCGGCTTCGGCCATCACCTCCCGGAACCTCCCCCGGTCCTCGGCGCGTTCGATGGCCTCCATGCCGGCTCCGATCAGTTCCACCCCGTACCGATCCAACGTCCCCCTCCTCACCAACTCGGCGGTGATGTTCAACGCGGTCTGCCCTCCCAAAGTGGGGAGCAGGGTGTCGGGACGCTCGCGGTCGATGATCCTCTCCACGACCTCAGGGGTGATGGGCTCCACATAGGTCTGGTCCGAGAACTCGGGATCGGTCATGATGGTGGCCGGGTTGGAGTTGACCAGCACCACCCGGTACCCCTCCTGCCGCAGCGCCTTGGCTGCCTGGGTGCCCGAATAGTCGAACTCACAGGCCTGGCCGATCACGATGGGACCCGATCCCACCAGGAGAATGGAGCGGATGTCGGAACGGGCGGGCATCTCCGGCTCAGACCCCGCGGTCCATCACGCGCAGGAAGTCGTCGAAGAGGCCCACCGCATCGCGGGGTCCCGGAGCCGCTTCGGGATGGTATTGCACCGCGAACGCCGGGATGTCCCGGCATTCCAACCCCTCCAGGGTGCCGTCGTTGAGGTTCTGGTGGGTGGGGACGATCGCCCCGAACTCCGACTCCACCACCTCGGGCAGGAGCTTCGGTGTTACCAGTCCCTCCCTACCAGGAGCCGAGTCGGAGGAGAGCGACCACAGATCGACGGCGAACCCGTGGTTCTGGGAGGTGATCTCCACCTTCCCGTCGGAAAGCCTGCGCACCGGATGATTCCCGCCGTGGTGACCGAACGGAAGCTTGTAGGTACCGGCCCCCAACGCCAGTCCCAGGACCTGCTGTCCCAGGCATATCCCGAACACGGGCGTCTTGCCCAAGATCCCCCGGAGAGTGGCTATGACGGCCTTGAGCGGTTCGGGATCCCCGGGGCCGTTGGACAGGAACACGCCGTCGGGCCCGGCTTCCATGATGTCCGAGGCAGAGACTCCCGACGGCATCACCCTCACCTCCAGCCCCCGGCGGGTCAGGTGCTCCAGGATGTCCCGTTTGATCCCCAAGTCGATGGCGACGACTTTCCCCCGGGTGGCTCCGGAGGGCGAGACCGTGTAGGAATCGGTTGTGGACACGCCCGAGGCAAGGTCCTGTCCGACCATCACCGGAGCGGCGGCGGCTATCTCGGTCAACTCCCTGACCGACGCTCCGCCGCCCATGGCGGCAGGCATCGCCCCCTGCTCGCGGATGTGACGCGTCAGCCGGCGGGTGTCGATCCCCGCCACGGCAACCAATCCATGCTCGCCGAAGAACTCCGAAAGGTCGCCTTCCGCTCTCCAACTGGAGTAACGCCGGGAATAGGCTCTCATCACGACGCCGGCGGCGGCGGACCTCCGGGCCTGCGAGTCGAGGGCGGTAACCCCGTAGTTGCCGATGTGCGGGGAGGTCATCACCACGATCTGTCCGGCGTAGGAGGGATCGGTGAACACCTCCTGGTAACCGCTCATGGCGGTGTTGAACACCACCTCACCCACCGTGGTCCCCGGGGCTCCCACCGACCATCCACGGAACACCTCCCCGTCGGCAGTCACCAGGAGAGCCTGCTCGGCCCGGCGCCGGGAAGCAGAGGACCCTAAGGGGGCCCGGACGGGCCGGGCCACCTCATCGGGTCTGATCATGGCGGCCAGCGTGGCGAGTACCCCGTTGACGAACCGGCCGCTGCGCTCGGTTGAGTACTCCCCGGCGATCCGCACGGCCTCGGAGATGATCACGGCCACCGAGGTGCGACTGTGGTGACGGAGTTCGTACACCGCCATGCGCAGGACCGCCAGGTCCACGGCAGGCATCCGGGCGGCCTTCCATCCCTCGGCCGCCCGCTCGATGAGGGAGTCGATGTTCTCGGCGTCCGCCAACACCCCCCGCACTATCAGGGAGGCCTTGGGGAGCTTGCCCTCCAGGAGTTCGTCGCTCCCGGCGCCCAGGCCATTCGACATAGCCATTTCATAGAGGATCCGGAGCGCCTGGTGTCGCGGGTCATCGGAACTGTCGAAGAACTCGGGAGTCGCCTCCGAGCGGGGCTGGCTGTTCACACCCTGGTGAGATAGGCGCCGGTGCGGGTGTCCACCCGGATGCGGTCACCCTGGGACACGAAGAGCGGCGTCTTGACACTGATCCCGGTCTCGACGGTCACCTCCTTGGTGGCCCCCGACACCCGGTCTCCCTTCACCGCCGGCTCGGCGAAAGTGACCTCCATCTCCACGGAGGGAGGCAGTTCCATGCCTATCGGGCGCTCCCGGTGGAAGGCGATAGTCATGGTCATACCTTCCACCAGGTACCCCGCGTCGCCGCCGACGTCGGAGGCGGAGAGGGCGAACTGGGAGTAGTCCTCGAGATTCATGAAGTGGAAACCCAGGTCATCCTGGTACAGGTACTGGTGGTCCCTGCGGGAGATGATCGCCTGCGGCACGTCTTCATCCGCCCGGAATGTCCGGTCCAGCACCTGGCCGGTCTCGGCGTTCTTCAGCTTCATTCGCACGAAAGCCCTTCCCTTGCCCGGCTTGACATGCTGGTAGGTGACGATGGAAAACACCCCGTCGGGAAGTTCCAGGGCCATGCCGGGACGCACATCGTTGGTGGAGATCATCAGCAGGCCGAAGTGTAGGTATTCACAACCCCACCGCCGCCAATCCCACCCCCAGGTCGTCGAGGGTCACATCGATCACCACCGGCTTCCCGAAGTCCTCCAGGAGCACCATCTTGGGCAGGGATCCGCCCCGGCGCTTCTTGTCCCTTCCCACCAGGTCCACGACTACCGGGCGCGGCACCGGCGGGGAGTCGACCGGCAGTCCCAGAGAGGCGATGACCTCCCGCTGGCGCTCCGCTTGCGCGAACCCCGTCTTCCGCTCCGAGACCGCCCCGGCGGCCACCATGCCCACCGCCACCGCGTGGCCGTGCGGAATGCCGGTGGCGGTCTCCACCGCGTGGCCCACCGTGTGACCGTAATTGAGTATCGCCCGCCGGCCCGTCTCGAAGAAGTCGCCGGCGGTCACCTCCGCCTTCACCCGCACCGCCCGGGTCACCACCTCGGTGAGCGAAGCGCCCAGCCCGTCCGATTCCAGGACTTCCACCAACCGCGGGTCTGCGATGAGCCCGGCCTTCAGGGCCTCGCCCATGCCCTCCACCAGGAGTGGACGGGGAAGGGATCTCAGGACCTCGACACTGATCGCCACCCTCCGAGGATGGCGGAAGGCTCCCACCTGGTTCTTTCCTTCCCGGTTGACCCCGGTCTTCCCCCCGATGGCGGCGTCCACCGCCCCCAGGAGGGTGGTGGGGAGATACACGGCCTCCACACCCCGAAGCCAGGTGGCGGCTACGAACCCGGCCAGGTCGGTGGCCGCTCCGCCCCCCACTCCCACGATCGTGTCGTGGCGGTCCACCCGGTGACGGTCGAGTTCCCGGTAGACCTCCTCCACCACCCGGAGGGTCTTGGCCTCCTCGCGGTCAGGAATCTGCACCGTGTGGACAGCCACCGGATCGGCCTCCGTCGCCGAGGCATCCTCCGCGATGCGGGAGACCGCCGCGGCGCCCACGCAGGCCGCTGCTCCGGGCTGAGTGAGCACCACCACCCTGGACCGGGGAGATCGGGGACGGGGAGGAAGGAGAGGAACGGGCAGGCCCTCGGAGACGAGGATCTCGCACTCCTCCCCGATCAGGATGCTTTCCACAGTTTCCACACTTCCTCGGCCACCAGTTCCCGGGTCTTTCCGTCCATGTCCATCCGCAGGTGGGCGGTCTCTTCATAAAGGTGCTTGCGGGACTCCCAGATCTCGGTGTATCGAGCCCCCAGGTCGGCATGACCCTGCAGGAGGGGGCGGTTGGCCGTCTTGCCCTTGGCGATCAGAGAGGAGAGCGGTGGGTCGAGCCACACCACCAGACCGCTGTCCCGCATCAGCCTGCGGCTCTCGGTATCGAGGATCGCTCCGCCCCCGGTGGCCACCACCAGTCGACCTTCGGTCCGGCAGATGCGAGCCACCTCTTCGGACTCCATCATCCGGAAGGCCGGCTCTCCCCGTTCGGCGAAGATCTGGGGGATGGTCATGCGGGCCCGCTCCACGATCTCGTCATCCACATCCAGGAAGGGAAACCCGCTCCGCCGGGACAACATGCGGCCCACCTTGGTCTTCCCGGAACTCATCATCCCGATCAGCCACAGCTTCGGGGTCAGAACTGCTCCACCTTTCTCCAATGGGAACGCCAACCGGCCAGCAGATCCTCCACCGTGTCGCCCCCGACCATCCTCTGCACTTCTTGGGCAAGAACGAAGGCCACCATTTGCTCGGCAACCACTCCCGCCGCCGGAACCGCGCAGACATCGGACCGCTCTCGAAAGGCCTTCTGTGGTTCACGGGTATCCACGTTCACGGTGTTCAGGGGACGCATCACGGTGGAGATGGGCTTCATGGCCGCCCGAACCCGGAGAATCCCTCCCAGAGTGATGCCACCTTCGGTACCCCCCGCCCGATTGGTCTCCCGGAAGTACCCCTCCTCGTCCTCGTAGAAGATCTCATCATGGGCAACGGTGCCCCGCCGGGCGGCGGAACGGAGACCGTCCCCAATCTCCACTCCCTTGATGGCGTGGATGGACATCAGCGCCCCCGCCAGCAACCCGTCCAGTTTGCGGTCCCAGTGGACGTGGCTGCCGATGCCGGGCGGCAGCCCGTAGGCCAGGACCTCCACCACCCCGCCCAGGGTGTTACGGTCCGCCTTGGCCGCTTCGATCTCGGCGACCATCGCCGCTTCCGCCTGGGAGTGGAACACCCGCACCGGCGATTGGTCGATGGTCGTCAGATCGGTCGGGACCGGGAGGGGATGGTCGGGAGCGGAGGCTTCCCCGATCGCCACCACGTGGCTGAACACGCTCACGTCCAGGGACGCCAGCAACACCTTGCACAGGTACCCGACCACGGTCCGGGCCGCGGTCTCGCGCGCCGACGCCCGTTCCAGGACGTTGCGGGCGTCGTGGGTGTTGTATTTGATCATCCCTGCCAGGTCGGCATGTCCCGGTCGGGGGGTGGTCATTCGCCGCCGCGGCTCACGTCCACCGAAGGGACTCATCTCCTCCTCCCACTTGGACCACTCGGTGTTGCGGATGACCACCGCCACCGGGCTCCCCAGGGTGTATCCATGACGCACCCCTCCCAAGACCTCCAACTCGTCGCGCTCCAGCTTCATCCGGTTCCCCCTGCCGTACCCCATCCGACGCCGCGCCAATTCCCCGGCCAGGTCCTCGGCGCTGAACGCCAACCCGGCCGGCACACCCTCCACGATGGTCACCAGCCCGGGCCCGTGGGACTCACCTGCAGTCAAGAACCGAAGCATGTCCCAGATGCTACCTGCCACAGGGCACCCAGCCATTGCAGGTCTCCTCCCAGCGGCCACAGGCATTCAACCGTGACTACCCGCGAATGCGCGGTCTCAAGGAAGCAGTATCGCCCACCAGGCGCCTGCCACCAGAAAGGGCGCGAAAGGGAGTTGGGTGCCTCGGTGGGCGCGGCGGGTGATCATCAGGCCCAGGGCCGCAGCTCCTCCGATCAGAAACCCCGACAGAATCGCTCTCAGGGCCACCTCGACGCCCCAATATCCGCAGACCAGGCCCAGGACCGCAGACAGCTTGACGTCGCCCATTCCCAGTGCCCCCCGCCCCAGGACCGACAGCGCTCCCATGCCCAGCAGGCACAGCCCTGCCCCTAGCGCGGCGCTCCCCAGCCGCCCCGATGTCCCGTCGAACAATGCCCCCGCCACCAGCAGGACGGTGATGACCACTGCGCCCGGATAGAGGATCCGGTTAGGGATGAGCCGGTGTTCCAGGTCGGTCACCACCACCGAGGCGGTCACGGTCGCCCACACCAGGTGGGCCGCCAGCGCGCCGCTCCATCCCACTGCGGTCAACACCGCCGCCCATCCCATCCCCAATGTGACCGAGAGCAGCCACCGGGTGGCAGGACGCCAGGACTCCGGTCGTTCCAAGCCGCGCCCCGCCAACTGGCGTGTGATCCAGGCGTCCATCGCCGGTCCGATCGCGAACCCCGCCACAAAAGCCCCTCCCAACTGGATCATCCGGCGCCGGTTGCTCCCGTTCTGGCAACCCGTTCCATGAGACCGGCCGGAGCCCCGTGACCCGTCCACATCTCGAAGGAAGCCTCTGCCTGGGCGGCCAGCATCTCCAGCCCGTCGGAGGCAGGCATCCGGCGACTTCTCATCCAACTGACCGCGCTCGTCGCCTCCCCGGTGGCCAGGTATGCCATGTCGAACAAACCTATGGACCCTTCCAGGAGCCTCACAGGCAGTTCTCCTCCCCGCATGCCCAGCGGGGTGGCGTTCACCACGACCGCTCCCGGCATGCTCCCTCCCCACTCCAGCGGTCGAAACGGAACGTCAACCCGCCCGGCCAGGGCCGAGACGGCCTCGGGACGGCGCGCCGAGCACCACAGGTCCCGGTCATCCAAGGCCACCATGGCGGCCGCGGCGGCGCCACCAGCTCCCACCACCAGCACCGGGCCGTCGGTGGGCAATCCCGTCCGGACCCACACCCGGCGGATGGCTTCCACGTCGGTGCTGTGTCCCACCAGCCTCCCACGGTCTTCAAACGTCCATGTGTTCACCGAGCCTGCCCGCGCAGCGTCAGGACTCAACCCGTCCGCCAAGCGGGCCGCCACTCCCTTGTGCGGCATGGTGATGTTGGCGCCGTGCAACTCTCCGGTCCGCATCTCCGAAGCCGCCGATGCCATCCCCCGTTGATCCACCCGCCTCCGACTGTACACCCCTTCCAGGCCCAAAGCAGCCAGAACAGCGTTGTGCATGGCCGGCGAGAGTGAGTGGGACACCGGGTCTCCCAGCACCGCCAGCCGATATCCCCCGGGAGGCGGGACGGACGCTGACGCCTCCGTCATGGGAGCACTCCCTCGGCTCGGGCTTTATCCACAGCCGCAAAGTGCTCTTCGGCGGTCACCGAGAACGTGTGCTGGCCGTCGGTTGTACTGAGCACGAAGAAGCGATACTCGGTGTCGGCCGGCGAAGCGGCCGCCTGGAGCGACGAGAAGCTGGGCGCCGCGATGGGAGTGGGGGGAAGGCCCTGAACCCGGTAGGTGTTGTAGGGAGAATCCACATCGGGATCGAAGAGGGCGATGTCGCGGGTTCCCACCGCATAGAGGATGGTGCTGTCCATCTGCAGCACCATGCCGTCATCAAGGCGGTTGCGGAGGACGCTCGACACCACCGGGCGTTCGGTGGCGATCCGCACCTCCGCCTCGATGATGGAAGCGATGACTATGCCCTGGTAGGGGGTGAGTCCTCCGGCTTCGAGAGCGCTCCAGTCAACCAGGGAGAAGCGTTGCTCCATGGTGTCCGCCAGCCGCTGCAGTATCTCGACGGGGCCCGCCTCGTTGCGGAACTCGTAGGTGTCCGGAAACAGAAGGCCCTCCCACGACTGCAGTGTGAGCGGCCGGGTCTGGTCCACCAGCGACGACACCACCGATCCGTCCAGGAGAGCTTCGGTGAATTGCGCCCTATCGGTACGGGAGGCGTCGGCCAGGATGTCGAGGATCTCGTCGATCCGCTGGCCGGCGAAGACGGTGATTCGGTAGGTGGGCGCCACCGGACCCTCCAGGAGTTCCACCAACAATTGCTCCACGGAGATGCCGGTGACCAACTGGTAGGTGCCGGCTTGTATGGAGCCGGCCACCCCGGCGTCCTGGACCGCCGCCAGCAACAGCCCCGAGTCGGAGATCACCCCGGCCGACACCATGATCTCCGCCACTCGGGTCGCCGACGAACCGAAGGGTATTTCCACCTCCACCGAGATCCCGGGCGTTACGACAGCCGCTGGCGCGGCGGTCTCCACCGGTCCGAGCCGCTCGCCCACATTCTGACCCAGCCGGGCGCCCTGGTTGATGACGAACAGTCCGGCCACTACCACGATGGCGGCCACCGCCAGCAGACGAAGCGGTCCCCAGAGATTCGGCTGACGGGGCGGCTGGTCGAAGTCGGAGGCGCCGCTCAACTCAGGCCACCCGGCTCTCTGGCCTCCGGGGACCGGCCCATGAGGTACTCGGAGAGGATGATGGCTGCCGCCACCTTGTCGCGGCGGTGACGGCGCTTCTTCGGAGGAGCGCCTCCTTCTCTCATGATCCGCTCGGCCGCCACCGTGGAGTACCGCTCGTCATGCATGTCCACCGTCAGGCCGGTAGCCGATCCGAGCTTCTCGGCCAGTCGCCGGGCTGAAGCGGCGGAGGGTCCCTCCCGGCCGGAGAGGCTCACCGGCAGACCGACCACGATCGTGTCCACATCGTGCTCCCGCGCTATCTTCTTCACCTCCGCCACCACATCGCTCCGGGACCGGTCGATGACTCCGAAGGGCTGGGCGATTATCCCCCCGGGGTCGGACAGAGCCACCCCCACCCTCCGCTCACCCGGGTCCACGGCCAGAACCCGCCCCAGTTCACACCTCCGAAAGGGCTTGGGCCGCCGCGCTCCCGGCCTGCTCCAGAGCCTCATCCAAGAGCTGGCCGCGGGGTCCTCCCCCCTGGGACAACTCGGGATCGCGGGAACTTCCCCCGCCCATCAACCGGGCTGCGGTCCCCACCAGTTCACCGGCGGAGACGCCCTCACTCACCAGGAGGGGGCTGACCGCTCCCACCACCGCGCCTTTGCCGTTCGCTACGGAGCCGACGATCACCACACCCGGAGAGATCCGATCCCTCACCCCGATGGCCAACTGCCTCAACTGGTTGGTGTCCAGCCCCTCCTGGGCGGAGATGACCAGCTTGAAGTTGTTGCATGTCCGGGCCGATCCCGCCAGTTCCTCGGCGAGTTCGCCCCTCCGGGCGGAGCGGATCTCGTTCAGTTCGTCCTCCAACTCGCCAACCCGCTCCAATAGCGCCTCCACCCGCTCGGGGACCTGCGTCCAGGGGACGGTGAGCCGCTTTCCGGTCCGGTCCAGGGCGTCCCGCACCGCTATCAGGTGGTCGTAGGCGGCCTGGCCGGAGAGCGCTTCGATCCTGCGCAGGTTGGCGCCGATCGAAGACTCGCCCAGCACCACCACCGGGCCGGTTTGGCCGGCGGTGGGAACATGCGTGCCCCCGCAAAACTCCCGGGAGTAGTCGCCCACCTGGACTACCCGCACCTGCTCTCCGTACTTGTCGCCGAAGAAGGCGAGAGCCCCCGAGGCGCGGGCCTCGTCGATGGGCATGACGGTGGTTTTGACATGCCCGTTGCCGATCACCTTGCGGTTCGTCAGGTCATCTATCTCGGCGAGCTCTCGGGGTTCCAGACCCGAGTAGTGGGAGAAGTCGAAGCGGAGCCGGCCGTCGGTGACCAGCGACCCCGCCTGGCGGACGTGGTCTCCCAGACCCTCCCGGAGGGCCCAGTGGAGAATGTGGGTGGCGGTGTGGCTCTTTCGGATTCCCTCGCGGCGCAGGGCGTCGATGCCCGCTCGTACGGTCTGGCCGGTTTCAACCCATCCCCTCTTCACCCGGGCCCGGTGCCCCGACAGGCCCTGGAGGGGATGGCGGGTGTCGGCGATCTCCAGCTCCCCGGTGTCCGAGACCATTATCCCCGTGTCCCCCACCTGGCCGCCCGCCTCGGCGTAGAAGGGCGTCCGGTCCAAGAACACCTCCACCTCCTCCCCTTCCCGGGCCACCGCCACCTGCTCGCCCTCTGCCAGTATGGCCAAGACCCGACCCCTTGCCTCCTCATGGTCGTAACCGAGGAACTCGCACGTCCCGACCTCATCCAGCAGTCCCCGGTACAGATCGGCCGCGGCAGCCTCGTCTCCTCCCTTCCAGGCCTGCCGGGCCCGCCGGCGCTGCTCCTCCATCAGGCGGCTGAACTCGTCCTCGTCGACCCCGACCTGTCTCTCCTCGGAAATCTCCATGATCAACTCGAAGGGGAACCCGTAGGTGTCGTGGAGACGGAAGGCAACCTCTCCGGAGAGAACCTGGCCCTCGTCCAGGCTCTCCATTTCGCCCTGCAGGATCGAGTGGCCCGACTCCAGAGTGCGGAGGAACCGGTACTCCTCCTGGGATACCACCTTCAGAATCAGGTCGTAGTGATCGATGATCTCCGGATAGGCGTCGCCCAACGCCTTGACCGTGGCCGAAGCAAGCCTCGGCATCATCAGCCCCTCGTACCCGAGCTGCCACCCGTGCCGCACGGCCCGCCGGATCAGCCTCCGCAGGACATAGCCCCGTCCCTCGTTGGAGGGGACCACCCCGTCGGCGATCAGGAGGGTCATGGCCCGTCCGTGGTCGGCCAGGATCCGCAGCGACACGTCCGAGAGGGGACCCGCTCCGTACGCCACTCCGCAGATCGAAGACCCGACCTCCAGCACCGGACGCATCACGTCGGTCTCGAAAGTGCTTCCGACTCCCTGGAGCACCATGGCGGTCCGTTCGAGGCCCATCCCGGTGTCCACACCCTTGCGGGGAAGGTCCCCGACCACATGGAAGGGTCGGTCCTGGATGTTCTGCATGAACACCAGGTTCCACAGTTCCACGTAGCGGTCCTCTCCGCCCCCGATGGGGCCTCCTCCCTCTCCGTACTCGGGACCGAGGTCGTAGAAGATCTCTGAGCACGGCCCGCATGGCCCCGGCACTCCCATCTGCCAGAAGTTGTCCCTTCCTCCCCGCTGCACCCGATCGGGGGGCGCCCCCACCTCCGAGACCCACAGTTCGGCGGCCTCGTCATCGGTCTCATAGACGGTGAACCACAGGCGATCGGGGTCGAGCCCGTAACCCTCGGTCACCAGTTCATAGGACCAGCGGATCGCGTCTCGCTTGAAGTAGTCGCCGAAGCTGAAATTGCCCATCATCTCGAAGAACGAGGTATGCCGGGCGGTGGTCCCGATTATGTCGATGTCGATGGTCCTAACGCACTTCTGGACGCTCACCGCCCGCGGGTAGGGCGGCGTCTCCTCACCCAGGAAATAGGGCTTGAAGGGCACCATCCCGGCATTGGTCACCAACAGGGTGGGATCGACCGGGATGAGAGAGGCCGACGGGCGGACGGTGTGGCCGCGTTCGGCGAAGAAATCGAGAAAGGTCTGACGTACCTGGGCGCTTTCCATTTTCGTGGACTCTGGGGAGGCGTCGCGGGTTTCAGGCTAGCAATATTGGAGGTTGAGCCAATACCAGGTAAACCTGCACGACCTTCCCCGGGATCCGGAGACCCGTTCGGACCCCCCCTCCCGCCGGTGGGCGAGCCCGCGGGGACTTGTTTCGCGACAACCGGCGGATCCCCTCCGAGAGGCCGGGAAATGTCCCATGGTTCCCTTATGATCGTCTCTGATGGATCCCACGCCCGGAACTTTGCTGGAGGAAGCCGAGACCCCCGGTTCCCTCGACCGCGCCTCCGGCCCCGAACCCACGGAGTCACCCCCTCCCGATGGCAACGCTCCGGCCTCGGCGGAGGAGGGCGGACCGCTGGCCAACCTCTCCCCCAGCCGGGCCTCCGACTTCAAGACCTGTCCCCAGTTGTTCAAATACCGCCACGTGGACAAGCTCCCGTCCATCCCTACTCCCGCGCAGGCCAGGGGAACCGCCGTCCACCTCGCCCTGGAGAGGCTGTTCCTGCTTCCCGCCGCCGAGCGCCATCCCGAACGTCTCCTGGAACTCTTCGACGTCGCCTGGGAGGAAACGCTCGAAGAGGACGAATACCGGGAACTCTTCGCCGGGGACCCCGAGAGTCGGGAGGAATTCCACCGGAGCAGCCGGGCGGTTGCCGAGAGGTACTTCCAGATCGAGGATCCTCGGGACTTGGAACCGTTGGAGAGAGAATTGCACATCTCCCTGGTGATCGATGATGGGAAGTCCCGCCAGGACGACGACAGAAGGCTCGAGATTCGCGGGGTGATCGACCGCCTGGATCCTGCTCCCGGAGGCGGGTTCGTGATCACCGATTACAAGACCGGAAAAGCTCCACCCCTGCGTTTTGCCGACTCCAGCTTCTTCGCCCTGAAGGTGTACGCCCTGATGATCCAGGAGAACCACCACAGGACCCCGGACCTGGTCCGCCTGCTCTACCTGGGCAACTCGGAGGTCCATAGTCTTCCGGTCTGGCCAACGCAATTGCGGGGAGTGAAGAAGCAACTCCAGGCTCTGTGGTGGGCGATCGACCGGGCGATCAGCACCGGCACATTCCCGACCAGAAAGACCCGTCTGTGCGACTGGTGCTCCTACCAACCCATCTGTCCCGCCTGGGCCGACCAACCATCCCCTCCCGATCCCGACAACTAGAAGTGTCACACCCCCCTCCTACGCTTTTCACGTATGGAAAAGCAAGGAATGCAAAGCACCGGCGACACCCATTCGAACGACTGCCAGGGGATCGTGGATTGGCTGGCCGAGGGTGGGATCACCGTCGATTCGGTTGAGCAGGGACCGGCCGATGCCTGCCCCGTCTGCCAGCCCGTCGACCTCCATGTCGCCGCCTGATCCTCCGGGACAACACCTTCGCGGCCACAGGATCTCGCCGGGGGACTGGACAGGCCTGGTCGCCCGGACGGAAGGGACCCAGCTGATCATCGGCGGGCCGGGAACCGGCAAGACGGAGCTTCTCGCCCGCAGGGCCGCCCATCTGATCAACTCCGGCATCGCCCCTTCGGACGAGGTGCTTGCTCTCACCTTCTCCCGGGAGACGGCTACGGATCTTCGGGGCCGGATAACCTCAGGCGCCGGGCGTTCCTTCGGGGAACTGTCGGTGGGGACCTTCCACGGTTTCGCCCGGGCCCTGGTGGAGGAGCACTGCCGGATGCTCTTGGGCACCGCACGGCCGCCGATGGTGCTCACCACGCCGGAGCAGATCCAGTTCGTCCGAGAGACACTGGACGAAGAGTCACCCGAGGACTGGCCGCTTCTCTACCGGCGGATGCTGAAGACCCGCACCCTGGCCGAGGAGTTGGCCGATTTCATGCTCAGGTGCGGTGAGCGGCGGGTCACTCCGGGGGAACTGGCCGCCCAGGCAAGGGCGAGACCGGCCTGGGCAGCCCTGCCCGGGTTCTACCAGCGGTACCTGGAGCGCCTGCGAGAGGAAGGGAAGACCGACTACACCGGCCTCCTGCTTCTCACCAACCGCGCTTTGGGAGTCACCGACATCGGCAAGCGCACGGCCGCCCGGTTCCCCTATGTGCTGGCCGACGAACTCCAGGAAGCCACGGTGGTGCAGACGGAGATACTGAAGAAACTGGTGGCAAACGGATGCCACCTGACCGCGGCTGCCGACCCGGACCAGACCTCCTTCTTCTTCCGGGGCGCCGAGCGGGCCGCAGTGCAGTCCTTCCCCTCCGACTTCGCCGCCCTCGGGAAAACACCGCCGGAGGTCTTCAGGCTCGATACCAGCTTCCGTGTTCCTGCAGAGGTGCTGGCGCCTGCCGGAGAGTTGTTCGCCGCTCACCCGTATCCCCCCTCCCCCGCCTCCCATTCCGGGAATGTGGACCTCTTCCTCTTCGACCAGGAGACCACCGAGCACGACTGGATAGCCACCGAGATCAAGCGCCTCCGGCTCGTCGAGCAGGTCCCCTACTCGGAGGTAGCAGTCCTAACCCGGACCTCTCAGGTGTTGGCGGGACTCTCCCGGGCGCTGGACCGGGAGCGCATACCCCACACCCGACCCGGCGCCCGGCTGATCGACCACCCCGCGGTGCGCATGGTGCTCGACCTGGCCTGGGTCGCGGCGGTGGACGTTCCCGATCCCCAGAACCACCCCGAGTGGTTCACCCTCGCGGTGGACCGCACAGTGGAAAGCATGCTGCTGGGCCCCCTGTTCTCCCTGACCCGGGGCAGGGTGGCCGAACTGGGCGGCATCCGCCGGCGGGACGGTCAACGCTGGGCGGAGGTTCTCTCAGGGCACCTACCGGAAGCCCGGGCGCTCAACAACCTGCTGGTCGACTCCTCCTGGGCAGAGACTCCTCCCGCTACCAAGGGATTCTGGGAACTGTGGGAATCGGTCCCCCAGTTCAGCGAGATCGTGGAATCGGAAGGGCTTTCCGACTATCGCTCCGCCCTGGCCTCCTTCGCGCAGACCCTGGGCCGGCTGGCCGAGCGTTCCCCAGGGACCTCGCTCCTCGACTACCGGCGCCTGATTCTCGAAGGCGACCTGGAGGCGTCCCCCCTCCGTCCACCGCACAGCGAGGTGGACAGCCGCGTGACGATCAGCACCATCCATCAGGCCAAGGGCCGCCAGTTCGATGTGGTGTTCATCGCCGGCGCCACCGAGGGGGTGTTCCCCGATACCCGGCCTTTCCACTCCCTGCTGGAGGGTCAGTTCCTGTCCCGGCCGGACCTCGACCACTTCGGGCTCGTGCAACTCCAACTGGAGCACGAGAGAAGCCTCGCCTATACAGCGATGACCCGCGCCAGCCGCCGGGTGGTGTGGACGACCACCTCTCCCGATCTCAACGAGGCCCGACGCACCGTCAGCAGGTTCATGATCTCTCTGGCCGACCGGGTCGGCCGGCCGCTGGGGGGTCCCGCCGGCCGACCCGCCTCCTCTCCGGTGGGGAGACTCGAGACAGAGAGCTATTTGCGACGCACCCAGCGGGACATCTCCGAGACCCTCCCACGCCGACTGGCCGCCGCCCGGGTGCTGGCCCGCCCGGGTCGCCGGGACCTCTGGGATCCCCGGGGATTCGCGGGAGTTCGCCCTCCGGGGCCGGACACCGGTCTCATGAGCCCGGGGCACGTCATGTCCGCCTCCCAGGCCGAGGCCTACCAGAAGTGCCCCCGTCGCTACGCCCTGGAGTCACGCCTGCGTCTGGATCCCTCCGACGACAACCCCTACCTCCGCTTCGGCAGCCTGATGCACGCCGTCCTGGAGAAGAGCGTCCGGCGGTCCTCCGAGCAGGGAGAACCCGGCCTGAACCTCTCCGACGCCCTGCATGAGTTGAGCGTCCGGTTGGCTGAGATGGACTTCGGAACGCCGGTGCTCAACTACGCCTGGTTGGAGCGGGGGACCAGGCTCCTGGAGCAGCTGGCGGAGCGATGGACCGCAGACGGCAGCCGGTCCATCGGGTTCGAAGAGAGAATCCGGGTCGACCTGGACGGGACAGAATGGCGGGGGCGGATCGACCGGGTGGACCGCATGGAGGACGGGACACTCCGCATCGTGGACTACAAGACCTCCAAGAACCCGATGGCGGTCAAGGACGCAGCAGTCTCCCTGCAGTTGGGGTTCTACCTGTGGGCGCGGTCGGGTGGGGAGCCCGACGCAGACCGGGTGTCGGCGGCCGAGCTTTGGTTTCCCCTCTGCGACAGGGAAACCTCATGGACGCGATCCTTCGACCTGGCCAACCTCGAGGAGGTGTTGGGGGAACTGCGGGAGATAGCCGAAGCGATATTGGCCGAGAAGGCGGACCCCCTTCCCTGGCCACCCCGACCCTCAAGGGAATGCGGGAGGTGCCGGGTCCGTTCGCTCTGCCCGGCCTGGCCCGAGGGGCAGGGGGCCTTCGCCTCGTGAGCCGCTCTCTCCCCATCCGGCTCTCCCCCGAGCAACAGGCCGTGGTCGACTACCCCCTTCTGCCGCTCCGGGTGTCGGCGGGGGCCGGAACAGGCAAGACCACCACGGTCTCCTACCGCATGGCAAGACTGGTGGCGGATGAGGGGGTGCCGCCGGAACAGCTTTTGGGACTGACCTTCACCAACAAGGCGGCCGAGGAACTCTCCCACAAGATCCAAGAGGTGCTCTCCGACTCCGCCGATCCCCTCAGGGAGGCCCAGGTCAACACCTATCACGGCTTCTGCGCCCAGTTGGTGACCGAGTTCGGGGCAGTGCTGGGGTTGGAGAGGGGTCTCTCCATCATCGGCCCTGCGCAGACTCGCCAACTGGTCAAGCGGGTGATCAGGGAGAACGCCCTCTCGGCGCTGGACAACACCGATATGTTCTATCTTCCGGGAGCGATCATCCGCTTCTCGTCCTCCCTGGCCGATCACCTGGTTGATCCCGACCGGGTGGACGAACAAATGCTGGCTGCAGAGATCCCCCTGCTCGACGGCTCCCGCTTCCGCCGCAAGGGCGACCTCGCCGATTACGAACGACTAGTGGCGTCCTTCGCCAAACGGCGGGGAATGGTGGAAGCGGCCCACGGGTACCAGGACTACAAACGGAGGCTCGGGGTGGTGGACTACGGAGACCTGATCGTCCTTGCCCACCGGATCTTGGACACCGAGCCCCAGATCTCCCAGCGGATCAGGGACCGCTACCGGGCCGTGGTGGCCGACGAATACCAGGACACCAACGCTGCCCAGCGGGTGATCCTCCAGTTGCTCTTCGGTGACGGATTTCCCCTTACGGTGGTGGGCGACTCCGACCAGACCCTGTATGAGTGGCGGGGAGCGTCCCTGGAGAACTTCCGGAGATTCCCCACCCACTTTCCCACAGCGGACGGAACACCCTCCAAGACTCTCCATCTCACCCTCAACCGGCGCTCGGGGCCCGAGATCATCCACTTCGCCAACCGGATAAAGGACGAGATAGGCTCCGACACTCCCGGCCTCCAACCTCTCCCGGAGGCGCCCCCCTCGCGTGTGACCGCCGAGTGGCATCCCACCTTCATCGACGAGGCGGCCTGGATAGCCGAGCAGTTGATCGAACGCCGACGGGAGGGGAGGAGTTGGCGGGAGATGGCGGTGCTGTTCCGCAAGACCAAGGACATGCCCGGGGTGTATCGACAACTCGTGTCCCACGACATCCCCACGGAAGTCGCAAACCTGGGGGGCCTGCTGGCCGTGCCCGAAGTGGTGGAGATCCACTCCTGGCTGAAGGTGATCGGCAGGTTCGATGACCGGGTGGCCGCCGCCCGGCTGTTGAGCGGAAGCCGGTTCCGGCTCGGCCTGGGGGAAATCAGGATCCTGAGCCGGTTTGCCCGCCGGCGTCCCGAGGGGCAACCCGCCCTTCTGGACGGCTTGGAAGACGACGGGTTCTGGGATGAACTCTCCGACTCCCAGGTCGAGGCGTTCGGACGCTTTCACGCCGAATACCGGGAACTGCTCGGGGTTTGCCAGGGCAGATCGGCCGGAGACGCCTGCCGGACGGTCCTCGAGAAGACGGGAGTCTGGGCGGATGTGGAATCGATGTCACCCAACACCCGACTGTCGGCGCGCCTCAATCTCTACCGTTTCCTGGAGTTGGCGGAAGACTGGTCGCCCCTTGAGGGCCAGTCCACCATCGGGGGATTCCTCGACTATCTCGACGCCCTCTTGGAGG
>JAPPKR010000091.1 GCA_028819835.1 bacterium
GTCACACCAACTCGATTACGGCCATCTCCGCTCCGTCCCCGCGACGAGGACCCAGCTTGACGATGCGGGTATAGCCGCCCGGACGATGGTTGTAGCGAGGCGCCACCTCGTCGAAGAGCTTGGTAACCACCTCGGTGTCCCGAATGGTTTTGAGGACGATGCGCCGAGAATGCAAGTCCCCCCTGCGGGCCCGGGTTATCAGCTTCTCCACCACGGGACGCACCGTTCGAGCACGGGCATGGGTGGTGGTGATCTTCTCCTCCGAGATCAACGAAGCAGCCAGATTGGCCACCAGCATGTGGTGGTGGGCAGGTGAACCGCCCAGGCGGGTACCCTTAGGCGGCCGGGGCATCCGTGGTCTCCTGTTCGCTGAGACTCAACCCCATCTCGTCAAGGCGCTCCTGCACCTCTTCCAGACTGCGCTGGCCGAAATTGGTGATGTCCAGCAGTTGGGCGGCGGTGCATTTCACCAGGTCCCCGACCGTGGCGATTCCCGAACGCCTCAGGCAATTGCGGGGGCGCTCCGACAACTCCAGAGCTTCGATGGGAAGATGCAGGTCATCCGTGCCGGTATCCGGGACCGGAAACTCGCCCAGTTGCAATCCGGTGCCTTCGCCCACGCCGGCTATGAGGTTCACAAGTTCGCCCAGAGTCTTCCCCACCGAGGAGACCGCCTGGGAGGGGCGGATCGAGCCATCGGTCTCCACGTCGAGGATGAGCCTCTCGTAGTTCGTCATCTGCCCGACCTGGGTGTTCTCCACCGAGTATGAGACCCGCCGCACCGGCGAGAAGATGGAGTCGATGGGGATCACACCCACCACACCGCTGGTCTTGGCCTTGTTGTCCTCGGCGGACCGATAACCGACGCCGGCATGCACCCAGGCCTCGATCTCAAGTTTTCCCTTCTTGGAGAGGGTGGCGATGTGTGCGGTGGGGTTTACCACCGACAAACCGGCAGGAGCCTCGAAAGCACCTGCCGAGACCGCCCCGGACCCTGTGGCTCGGAGTGACAATCTCTCCGGTCCGTTGCCTTCCAGGCGCACCACCACAGCCTTGAGATTGAGGATTATGTCCACCACGTCCTCAACCACTCCCGCAATGGTGGTGAACTCGTGCGCTGCACCTTCGATCTGCACTGCGGTGATCGCCGCACCGGGGACCCTGGAAAGCAGTGAGCGGCGAACAGTGTTCCCCAGGGTATGACCCAGTCCGGGCTCCAACGGCTCCATCACGAACTTTGAGCGGACATCGCTCAGTTCGGTCTCCTCGATCTCAGGACGCTGAACTATCAGCATGGCGAAAACCCCCTTGCACCGGTTTGGGCTATTTGGAATAAAGCTCGACGATCAACTGCTCGTTGATCGCGGTGTCAATCTGCGCCCTGTCGGGCAGACTGAAAATTTCTATTCTGCGCTCGGAGTGGTCGACCGTCAGCCACTCGGGAACATTGCGGCTGAGAGTGTCGATGGCATGTTGCACGATTATCAGATCCCTGCTCTTCTCCCGCAAGGTCACCACGTCCCCCTGCCGGACCTGGTAAGAGGGAATGTCCACCTTCCTTCCGTTGACCCGAAAGTGACCATGGTTGACCAACTGCCGGGCCTGCGCCCTGGTGGCGGCCATACCCGAGCGCCACACCACATTGTCGAGGCGCAGTTCCAAGAACCTGAGCAGGCTCTCACCGGTGACCCCTTCCCCTCGGGCGGCCCGCTCGTAATAACCACGGAATTGCCGCTCGAGCACTCCGTACATGGCCCGCAGCTTCTGCTTTTCCCGGAGACGGATCAGGTAATCGCTCTCCCTGACGCGACGACGGCCGTGCTCGCCGGGTGGATAGGGACGTCGGTCGACAGGGCACTTCCGCGACTGGCAGATCGACTGGCGGGCGCGACGGCAGGACTTGTGCCGGGGACCGGTGTAACGCGCCATCAGCCTCTTCTCCTCTTCTTCGGGCGGCAGCCGTTGTGAACGGTCGGAGTCGCATCGCGTGGTGACCCGGAGACCTCCAGACCCATGTGTTGGAGGGTTCGCCAGGCATCCTTTCCCGGCCCCGTCCCGCTGATGATCACCTCGATCTTCCTCACGCCGTGTTCCCCGGCCTGGCGGGCCGCTTCCTCGGCCGCCAACTGTGCGGCGTAGGGAGTGGACTTTCGGGAGCCCTTGAAACCCACCGAACCGCCTGAGGTCCACACGATGGTGTTCCCCT
>JAPPKR010000215.1 GCA_028819835.1 bacterium
TCGAAAAGCGCGCCTCGGTGCCCTCCGACAACTCCAGTTCCACCACATCCGCCGATCCGACGGGCTCCTCTTCCGTTGCCTCCTCCTCGGTGTCCTCCTCGGCTTCCTCCTGCGACCCGTCCCCCTCGACGGTCTCCTCGGACTCCTCGGCCCCGGAGGGCTCGGCGGCGGGTTCGGTCGGAGGAGCCTCGGCCTCACCGTCGCTACCCGACTCATCCCCTTCAGGAGCCGCCGTGGTGACGGGTGCTCCCGCGGTCGTCTCGGTAATCCCGGTCGTGGCGGTCGGCTCCGAGGTGATGGGGGGAGCGGTCACCGGGGTGGGGTCGCCCACGTTCCCCGCCACGTAGAACCAGATCGCCCCCGCCAACGCGGCGGCGACCACCACCGCCAGCGCGCCGACCAGGGCTTTGCGGCTCACTGTCCCAGGTGCTCCACCAGGTAGGGGTACAAACGGTCGGCGCCCACCCGGTCCTGGTGCATGGTGTCGCGGTGGCGGACCGTCACCGACTGGTCATCCAGCGAGTCGAAGTCATAGGTGACGCACAGCGGCGTGCCGATCTCGTCCTGGCGGCGGTACCGGCGCCCGATCGACTGGGTGATGTCGAACTCCACAGTCAGCCTCCGGCTCAGGTCATCGGCGATCCGCGAGGCCGGTTCCACCAACTGGGGCTTCCGGGAAAGAGGCAGCACCGCCGCCTTGTAGGGCGCCAGGCGCGGATCGAGCCCCAGGACCACCCGTTCGGAGCCCCGGACCTGTTCGGTCCGGTAGGCGTCTATCAGGAAGGCAAAGGTGGTGCGGGTGGCGCCCGCGGCCGGCTCTATCACGTAGGGGACCACCCGGGTGCCGGTGGCAGGGTCGAAATAGCTCAGGTCCTCCCCGGAGTGCTCGGTGTGCTGTCTGAGGTCGAAGTCGGTCCGGTTGGCGATCCCCTCCAACTCGTCCCATCCCCACGAGAACCGGTACTCCACGTCCACCGTCTCCACCGAGTAGTGGGACAACTCGTCGGCGCCGTGGGGACGGATCCGCAGGTTGTCGGGGTTCATCCCCAGGTCCAGGTACCAGCGCCGCCGGGCGTCCACCCAGTACTCGAACCACTCCGACGCCTCGGAGGGGAGGCAGAACCACTCCATCTCCATCTGCTCGAACTCCCGGGTCCGGAAGACGAACTGGCCGGGGGTGATCTCGTTGCGGAAGGACTTTCCGATCTGGGCCACCCCGAAGGGGAGCTTCTGGCGGGAGACCCTGAGCACGTTGGCGAAGTTGATGAAGATGCCCTGGGCGGTCTCGGGTCGAAGGTAGACGAGGTTGTCGTCGGTCTCCACCGGCCCCATGTGGGTGCGAAGCATCAGGTTGAAGTGCCGGGGCTCGGTGAAGGTGCCGCTTCTGCCGCATCCCGGACACTGGTCGGGGCGGGGAAGGCGGTCCTGGCGGAAGCGTTGATGGCAGCCCCGGCACTCCACCAGCGGATCGGTGAACACCGCCTCGTGCCCGGAGGCCTGCCACACCCGGCGTGACTGGATGACGGCCGAGTCGATTCCCACCACGTCCCGGCGGGCCCCCACCATCGAGCGCCACCACTCGTTCTTCACGTTCCTGAGCAGTTCCACCCCCAGCGGGCCGTAGTCGTACGCGGAGCGGAGCCCCCCGTAGATCTCCGATGAAGGAAAGGCGAACCCGCGTCGGCGGGACAGGTTGACGATGGTTTCCAGGCTGGTCATGAGGACAAGCGCAAGGCTACCCGCCGGAAGGCTCTATCGGTTCCCGCACCGAGCCAAACCGACGCTCCCTCCGTTGGTAGTCGGCGATCGCCTCGGCCAGGTGAGTCCGGTTGAAGTCAGGCCACAACACCTCGGTGAAGTACAACTCCGCGTAGGCCGCCTGCCAGAGGAGGAAGTTAGACAGCCGGCTCTCCCCGGAGGTGCGGATGATCAGGTCGGCGTCGGGCATCTCCGGCACGCCCAACCGGGCCGCCAGGGCGGTCTCGTCCACCTCCCCGGGTTGGATCCGGCCCGCCGCCGCGTCATCCGCCAGGGCGCGCGCCGCGTCGGCTATCTCCCGGCGAGAACCGTAGTTGAAGGCGATTACCAGGTTCAGCCTGGTGTTGTGAGCGGTTAGAGAGAGGGTCTCGGAGATCCGCCGACGGACGGTGTCGGGTATCCGGGGATCCGAGAGGTCCCCCGCCACGTGCAGGCGCGCTCCCCG
>JAPPKR010000097.1 GCA_028819835.1 bacterium
TCGGCGGCCTGACGGCTGCCGTGGCGGAGGCGGCGAGCGTGTTTGCTTGGGTTGTCCTGGGCGTAGCGGCCGCGGCCACAGTGTGGATGATCGTTGATCTCTTGAGGACCCCCTCCCGCCGTTTCGCGACTGCCGACCGGGCGGCGCAGCCCAGCGACGGCACACTGCTGATCGGACAGGTCACGGCGGTGGCTGCTCTCGTCGCCGGGGTGGTGCTGGCGTTGCAGAGTGATTCCTCGTGGTGGCAGCCTTTGGTCGCCCTGCTGGGGGGCGGCGCCCTGCTGGCCTTGATAGTGAACTACCGGCGTTCGGACGAAGACCGGCAGACCGGGATGGCCCGCACCCTCTGGCTGGCGCTGGCTGTGGCCATGGCGGCGTCGACCCTCCTTGCCTACGTCCTCCGGTCGGGCTCGGCCATTGTCTACCTGACCCTGCTCGGCGTGACTCTGCTCATAGCCCGGGCCTGGTTCTTCCTCAGCCAGCCAGAGATCCGTTTCGATCCCTCCCGGTTGGGGGTGGCGATTGATTCCCGTACGGATCATCCCCTGGTGGTGGAAGAGGTGGGGATGATCTACGAACTTCCCGACGGTGGCCAGGTGGAGGCCCTTTCCGACGTGAGCTTTACGCTGGAGCCGGGACGATTGCTGACCCTGCTGGGTCCTTCGGGGTGCGGCAAGACGACCCTTCTGAACATAGCCGCGGGGTTCCTGGCGCCCACCTCCGGGGAGGTGAGGCTCGGGACCGAGCCGATCACCGGGCCCGGACAGGATCGCGGCATGGTGTTCCAGCAGGGAGCATTGTTCGAGTGGCTGAGCGTCAACGACAACGTCGGCTTCGGCGCCCGTATGAACGGCAGGTCCAGGCCGGCGTCCCGGGAGGCTGTGCAGGACCTGTTACGCACCGTCGGACTGCAGGGATTCGGGGACAAGGCCGTGTATGAGTTGTCCGGAGGAATGCAGCAGAGGGTGGCCCTAGCCCGGTGCCTGGCCAACGACCCCGAGATCATTCTCATGGATGAGCCCTTGGGAGCCCTGGACGCTCTGACCCGTGAGAAGATGCAGGGGCTGGTGCTGGACCTCTGGAACAAGACGGGCAAAACCATCATCCTGGTCACCCACAGCGTGGAGGAGGCCCTGTACCTGGGAGATCAGCTATTCGTGATGGCCCCTCGGCCGGGTCGCATCGAACGCAGATATGACCTGCCCTTCGCCCGCCGGGCACTGACCACCGAGGCGCGGGAGTTGAAGACCTCGCCGGAGTTCATCGAGACCCGCGAGGAGATCCTCACCATGATCTGGGAGATGGAGGAACAGATTATGGGCACCGAGGGAGGCGCCTGATGGCCTCGGACACAGAGCGCCCCGAGCGGGGCGCCGCCGCCGCAAGTGGTGGGGTGGGCACTATAAGAGGTGTGCTGGGCGCACTGACCAGGCGACTGGGATTCCGGCGGGGAAGCGCCGACAGCGCCGGGAAGACCGTCACCTTCGGCGACGCGGCCGAAGTCAAGGGCTCGCTGGCATGGACGATCCCCAGCCTCCTGGTCATCCTGTTGGTGTGGTTCGTGGCCACCAACGTCTGGGGGCTGCCCGGGGAGTGGAGAGATTACGGAGAGCAGGTTCAGGCCAATCTGTCGGCCGACGAGAGTTACGCGCAACGCGACCTCCTCCGGGACTGCGAGAGTTCCCAGACCAGCCCGGGCGACTATCCGGGTCTCCCTCCCTGCTCCTACACACAGTGGGTTAGTGAGCGGGTTCTGCCCAGTCCGGCACAACTCTGGGACGCCTCATGGGGCTTCGCCCGGGACGGATACAGCGGATTCACAATGTGGGACCATCTCTGGCTGAGCTTCAGCCGGCTGGCCAAGGGACTCTTCTGGGGGGTGGTGCTCGGCGTGCCGATCGGTCTGGCGATGGGGCTTTCCAACCGTTGGCGCGGCGTCTTCGATCCGATCGTCGAGTTGCTGCGGCCGATCCCGCCCCTGGCATTGATCCCTCTCTTCATCGTGTGGTTCGGCATAGGTGAAGAAGGAAAGGTGAACCTGCTCCTGTTCGCTTCGATATGGATCATGGTGATCGCCGCCCGCTCCGGCGTGCTGGCCGTGAACATCAGCAAGGTCCACGCCGCCTACTCGTTGGGAGCATCCAAGTCACAGGTGCTGCGGCACGTCATCCTTCCCAACGCCCTGCCCGAAATCCTGACCGGACTGCGGGTGGCGATCGGAGTGTGCTGGGGCACGCTGGTGGCAGCCGAACTGCTGGGGGCCAGCGCCGGCCTGGGATTCACCATCTTCAAGGCTCGCCAGTTCTTCCTCCTGGATCTGATGCTCTCCGCTGTGATCCTCATAAGCATTCTCGGGGTAACCATGGACCTGGTGATGCGCATGGCCGAGAAGCGTCTCATTCCCTGGAGAGGGAGGGGCTGAGCCGACCCTGGACAGAGCGCCGGGCCGTGGCGGTTATCCGAAGAAGCCAACGCCGCAGAGTCCCGCCAAACGCGGCGCTCCAGCCGGCCGGCCAACGTGACCATCCCTGGCCGGCGAGGCGTCTCCTGTTGCCTCATCCTCCCCTCCGACCTACTCTGAAGACTCAGGCAACGATCACAAGGAGTCCGCCGCATGAGCCAGATGAGAACCGGATCCGGAGACCCTCCCATACCGCCGCCCTCGGTCCGGGATGTGCAGGAGGCCGCCCAACGGATAAGCGGGGTGGCGTTGCGCACCCCGCTCGTGAAGTACAAGTCTTCAGAGCCCGGCCCAGCGATCTGGCTCAAGGCAGAGTGCCTCCAGCCGGTCGGATCTTTCAAGCTGCGAGGGGTGTACAACTGGGCGCGGTCGCTGTCCGACGCCGATCTCCAGAGGGGAGTCACCACCCAGAGCGCCGGCAACACCGCGCAGGCCCTCGGCTACTCGGCCCAGTTGCTGGGGGTCCCGGCCCGCAGCCTCCTGCCCGACAGCGCCCCGCAGGTGAAGGTCGACGGGGTCCGCGCCTACGGGGTAACGCCGGTGCCGGTCCCGTTCTCGGCGCTGATGGACTACGTGTTCGACAAGGGATGGGAGAAAGAGCCCTACAGCTACCTAAACCCCTGGGGAGATCCGTCGATGCTGGCGGGCTCGGGGACGATCGGGCTGGAGATCTTGGAGGACCTCCCCGAGGTGTCGGCGATCTACGTGCCGGTGGGCGGCGGCGGTTTGGTGTCCGGCATAGGCAGCGTGATCAAGGAACTGCGACCGCACACCGAAGTCATCGGAGTGCAGAGCAGGGCCTGTCCCTCACTGCGGGCAGCCCTGGACGCCGGAGAACCGAGGTGGGTCGAAACGGGAGACACCATCTGCGACGGCACTATGGTGCCGGTGGTGGTCGATGAGATGTACCCCCTGGTGAGTTCTTCGGTCGACAGGGTGGTGCTGGTCTCGGAGGCCGATGTCCGCACGGCCATCGCCGATCTGGCTCTGGGGAACAAGCTGGTGGTCGAGGGTTCCGGCGCCATGTCCCTGGCGGCCGCCGTCTCCGAGGAGCGGGATGGTCCGGTCGCCTGCGTGCTGAGTGGCGGGAGCATCGGCGCGGACCGTTTGGCGGAGATCCTCACCTCGGAGGCCTAGCCACGGTCTAGACCCCGGCGCCTCCTCGGTGATGCAGGCCATGTCCGGCTGGCCTCAGTTGAGCGGGCCCGTCACCAACTCGACCGCCGCCACGAGGGCTTCTTCTGCGAGCAGTTGCTCGGCGGCCGCAAGTTCGGGCGCCAGGGGACGGTCGGAACCCGGTCCCCGAACCCGGGTCCGCACCAGGTCGACGGCCGCCGCGGTGGCGTCGGCCGGCTCGAGGGGGGCGCGCAGTTCCACGGCCCGAGCCGCCGTCACCCACTCGATGGCCAGGATGCGACGGAGATTGTCGACCACCTTGCGGAGTTTGCGGGCGGCGCTCCAGCCCATCGAGACATGGTCCTCCTGCATGGCCGAGGTGGGATAGGAATCGACCACCGCCGGGGCGGCCAGACGGCGGTTCTCGGCGCACATGGCGGCCGCCGTGTACTGGCCGATCATCAGACCGCTGTCGACGCCGGGATCGGCGGCCAGGAAGGGAGGCAGGCCCTGGGAGCGGTTGAAATCGAGCAAGCGGTCGAGGCGACGCTCGGCGATCGCCCCGACCTCGGCAATGGCGATCGCCAGGAAGTCGGCCGCCAAGGCCACCGGCGCCCCATGGAAATTGCCGCACGACTCGACCCGGCCGTCGGGAAGCACCATCGGATTGTCGATGGCCGCGGCCAGTTCCCGGTCCGCCACACCCCTCACGAACTCCAGGGTGTCGCGCGCTGCGCCGTGGACCTGGGGTGTGCACCGGACCGAGTAGGCGTCCTGCACCCGGTCGTCGCCGTGGCGGTGGCTGGCCACGATCGGAGAACTCCGCAGCACCCGGCGGAGGTTGGCGGCGCTCGACGCCTGACCCGAATGCGGCCTGAGCGCCATGAGGTCGGCTGCGTACGCCCGGTCGGTGGCGAGGAGGCCCTCGACGGTGAGACCCGCCACGATGTCGGCGACGGTGAGGAGGTAGGAGGCGTCGTGGACTGCGAGACAGAGCATGCCCAGGATGCCGTCGGTCCCGTTGATGAGTGCCAGGCCCTCCTTCTCCACCAACTCCACCGGCTCGATGCCCGCCTGGGCCATCGCCGCTCCGCCCTCCCCCACCCCTGCGTCGGCAAGCACCTCGCCCTCGCCGATCATCACCAGCGCCACGTGGGCCAGAGGCGCCAGGTCTCCGCTGGCGCCGAGGGAGCCATACTCCGGGACGACCGGGACCAAACCGGCGTTGACCATCCGCACCAGCGTCTCGGCCACCAGCGGCCGCGCACCCGACGCGCCCAGGGCCAGAGTCCGCGCTCGCAGGAACATCATGGCCCGGACCACCTCGGCCTCCACGGCCGGTCCCATCCCCGCCGCGTGGGAGCGGATCATGGAACGCTGGAGCGCGGTCCGCCGATCGGGGGGAATCGGCTTCGAGGCCAGCGCTCCGAAGCCGGTGGAGACGCCGTAGGCGGGTTCGCCCCCCGCCATGTGTTTGACGATCCGGCGGGTGACGGCCATCCGCTCGACGGCGTCATCGCTGAGACGCACCTGCTCCCCCCGGCGCGCAACCGCAACGACGTCGGGGATTCTCACGCCGGGGCCCCTGAGTTCCACACTCATGAACTTACTGGCTTCAGGCCCGGACTTGCGGAGAGCGATGGGGACTTCCGTTCGGACGGGGACTCGACGGAAGTCACCGAACCCGGGTCTGAGGTGGACCGATGTCGTTGGCTGGAAGGCGTTGCCGGCGACGGCGGCCCATGAGTCCCATCGGTACAATGGCAACACACAGCCGGGACTCCCATACGGCCCACCGTCCAGAGGTGGTGATCCACCATTACCGCGACTTCCCTACCCAGTTCAGGCGCACCACAGGGGGGCGTCCGCTCCCCGCGGGGCAACTCTTTGACCTGCCGCGGCTGGCCGCAGGAGGCCGCCTTCCGGATGCTCCAGAACAACCTGGACCCCGATGTCGCAGAGCGCCCGGACGAACTGGTCGTTTACGGGGGCACGGGCCGGGCGGCCCGGTCCTGGGACGCCTACCACGCCATGATCCGGACGCTCGCCACCCTCGATCACGACGAGACCATGCTCGTGCAGTCCGGAAAGCCGGTCGGCGTCCTCCGCACCCACGAGTGGGCGCCCAGGGTGCTTATCGCCAACTCCAACCTGGTCCCCGACTGGGGCACGTGGGAGGAGTTCCGGCGGTTGGAGCACCTCGGCCTCACCATGTACGGGCAGATGACGGCCGGCTCCTGGATCTACATCGGGACCCAGGGCATCCTCCAGGGGACGTATGAGTGCTTCGCCGCCATCGCCCGGAAGCGCTTCGGCGGGTCCCTGGCCGGCACCCTGACCGTCACCGCCGGGCTGGGCGGCATGGGCGGCGCCCAGCCGCTGGCCATCACCATGAACGGGGGCGTGGCCCTCTGCATCGAGGTGGACCCGGAGCGAGCCGCTCGCCGCGTCGAGACCCGTTACCTGGACGTGGTGGCCCAAGACTACGACGACGCCCTCCGCCGCTGCCGGCAGGCGGTTGCCGCCCGGCAGGCCCTCTCGGTGGGATTGGTCGGAAACGCCGCCGACCTGCTGCCTCGACTGCTGGCCGACCGGGTGGCGGCCGACATAGTCACCGATCAGACCTCGGCTCACGATCCCCTCACCTACATCCCCAACGACCTCTCGCTGGAGGAAGCCGACGAGATACGCATCAGGAAGCCCGACCAGTACATCCAGCGGGCGCGTTCGGCAATGGCCTCCCATGTCGAGGCCATGGTCGGTTTCCTCGACGGCGGCGCCGAGGTGTTCGACTACGGCAACAGCCTCCGGGCAGAGGCCGCGCTGGGCGGCTACGACCGCGCCTTCGACTACCCGGGCTTCCTGCCCGCCTACATCCGCCCGCTGTTCTGCGAGGGCAAGGGGCCGTTCCGCTGGGTGGCCCTCTCCGGCGACCCGGCGGACATCGCAGCCACCGATCGGGCGGTGCTCGAGGAGTTCCCGGCCGACGAGGGCCTGGCCCGGTGGATAACCCTGGCGGGCGAGCGGGTCGCCTTCCAGGGCCTCCCGGCCCGGATCTGCTGGCTGGGTTACGGGGAGCGCCACCGCCTGGGGCTGCGGTTCAACGAGATGGTCCGATCGGGTGAGATCTCCGCCCCGATCGTCATCGGCCGGGACCATCTCGACTCCGGCTCGGTGGCCTCGCCGTACCGGGAGACCGAGGACATGGCGGACGGCAGCGACGCCATCGCCGACTGGCCGCTGCTGAACGCCCTGGTGAATGCGTCGTCGGGAGCGACGTGGGTGAGCATCCACCACGGGGGCGGGGTGGGAATCGGCCGGTCGATCCATGCCGGCCAGGTGTGTCTCGCCGACGGCACCGACCTGGCGGCGGCCAAGCTGGAGCGCGTCCTGTTGAACGACCCGGCCACCGGGGTGATACGACACGTCGACGCAGGCTACGACGAGGCGACCCGGGTGGCCGCCGACCGGGGAGTGCAGATACCCATGTCGGAGACAACCCGGCGATAGAAGCGCCCTGACACGATGACCGTCCGCCCGATCCTCACCATCGGCCACCCCGTACTGCGGACCCCGACGACACCGGTCCCGCGTGAGGACATCTCCAGCCCGCGGATCCAGGGCCTCATCGACGATCTCATCGACACCATGCGGCACGCCAACGGGGCAGGGATAGCCGCCAACCAGATAGGAGAGACCCTCCGGATCCTCACCATCGAGGTGAGTGACAACCCTCGCTACCCCTACAAGCCCCCCGTGCCCTTGACGGTGGCCATCAATCCGGAACTCGAGATCCTGGATGGCGAGAAGGTGGTCATCAACGAGGGATGCCTGTCGGTGCCGCTGAGAGGCGAACTGGTCCGCTCGGTGAACCTCCGGGTCCGCTACACCGATCGCGAGGGCGCCGACCACGAACGGGTGGTACGAGGGCTCACGGCCGGCACCTGGCAGCACGAGTGCGACCACCTCGACGGCATCCTGGTGGTCGACCGGATCGACCCAAAGACGCTCAGCACCTGGGAGCAGTTCACAGAACACCACCAGGAAGCATTCGTCGAGCGCATCACCCGTTTCGTCGGAGAGGTCGGGTCGTGACCAGGTACTGGTGCGAGATGGCCTGGCTGGGGGGTCCGACAGCCACGCCGGGAGTCGTGATCGAAGTCGAGAACGGGCGAATCAGCGCGGTCGCCTCCGACCAGTTGGCTCCTCCCCCGGACGCCATAACACTGCGAGGGCTGACCCTCCCCGCCCTCGCCAACGCCCACAGCCATGCGTTTCACCGGGCTCTCCGGGGCCGCACCCAGGACGAACGGGGCACCTTCTGGACCTGGCGCCATCTCATGTACCGGGTCGCCTCGGGCCTGGACCCCGACAACTATTACCGGCTCGCCCGGGCAACCTTCGCCGAGATGGCCCTGGCAGGCATCGGGGTGGTCGGCGAGTTCCACTACGTCCACCACCGTCCCGGCGGCGGTGCGTACGACGATCCCAACGCCATGGGGGTCTCTGTGGCCGAAGCCGCCCGGGAGGTCGGCATCCGCCTCACCCTCCTCGACACCCTGTACCTCCACGGCGGCTTCGCCTCCGACGCGCCGACCGGCTACGCACCTCTGCTGGCCGAACAGTCCCGCTTCTCCGACGGTTCCGCAGAGGCCTGGGCGGACCGGGTGGACGACCTGGCCGCCACCATCACCGGCCCGACCGTTGCGGTGGGCGCGGCGGTGCACTCGGTGCGTGCGGTGGACCCGCCGTCGATCGGGGTCGCGGCGCGCTGGGCCGCCGACCACCGGGCGCCGCTCCACGTCCACGTCTCCGAGCAATTGACCGAGAACTGGGAGTGCACCACAGCCCTTGGCCGAACCCCGATCGCGGTGATTGCCGACGCCGGCGGTCTGAGTCCCGACACCACGCTGGTCCATGCAACGTACCCCTCCGGAGAAGACATCTCTCTTGCCGGCGAGGTCGGCGCCTACTGCTGCCTCTGCCCGACCACCGAGCGCGACCTGGCCGACGGCATCGGCCCGAGCGACGCACTGGCCCGGGCCGGCGCCCGCCTCTGCGTGGGCTCGGACTCCCATGCCATTATCGATCTCTTCGAGGAGACCCGGGCCGTGGAGTTGGGTCAGCGGGTGACCGCAATGGGGCGGGGGATCCACGACACGCAGGCGCTGGCCACGATGGCGACCCGAAACGGCTATCGGTCGCTGGGGTGGAAAGGCGGCGGCGCGCTCACACCGGGATCGCCGGCCGACTTCACCACCTTACGTCTCGACTCGGTCCGCCTGGCAGGCGCCGACGCCGCCAATGCCCTCGCCTCGGCGATCTTTGCCGCCTCCAGCGCCGATGTGCATCACCTGGTGGTGGACGGAAGGCCGGTGGTCGTCGGCGGGAAACACGTGTCGATCGACGTCGGAGCCGAACTCCACTCCATCATCCCCGCGTTGATGGCCTCATGACCCTGGTCGTCGACAACATCTCGGAGTTGATCACCAACGACCCAGACCTGGGCCACGGACCCCTGGGGATCGTCGAGAACGCATCCGTGGTGGTCGAAAGCGGCCGGGTGGTCGCCATTGGCTCGACCGGAGCGGCGGCGGACAGACGCCTCGACGCCGACGGTCGTTGCGTGCTGCCCGGGTTCGTGGACTCCCACACCCACCTGGTCTTCGCCGGCGACCGAGCCGAGGAGTTCACCCGGCGCATGGCCGGCGAGCCCTACGACGGGGGCGGGATCCGGATCACCACCGAGGCCACCCGGGCTGCGGGCCGCAGGGCCCTGAGGGAATCGCTCGACCGGCGGCTCATCGAGGCGCACCGGGCGGGCACCACGACAGTGGAGATCAAGTCGGGGTACGGTCTGTCGGTCGAATCCGAGGCCCTTGCCACCTCCCTGGCGGCCGAGGTGACCGCCGAGACCACCTTCCTGGGAGCCCATGTGGTGCCGGAGGAGTACCGGGGGCGGTCCGACGAGTACACCGAGTTGGTCTGCGGACCCATGCTGGACGCCGTCCGTCCCCATGTGCGCTGGATCGACGTGTTCTGCGAGACCGGCGCCTTCGACGAAGACCAATCGAGGGCGGTGCTCGAGGCCGGGCGGCGGGCGGGGCTGGGCCTGCGTCTCCACGCCAACCAACTCGACTACGGACCCGGGGTCCGGCTGGGCGTGGAGATGAGTTGTGCCTCCGTCGACCATTGCACCTACCTGTCCGAGGACGACCTCGAGATGCTCGCCGCCAGCGACACCGTCGCAACCTTCCTCCCGGCTGCCGACTTCTCCACCCGCCAGCCCTACCCCGACGCCCGGCGCGCCATCGACGCCGGAGTCCGGGTGGCGATCGCCTCGAACTGCAATCCGGGATCGAGCTACACCACCTCGATCTCGTTCTGTATCGCCCTGGCGGTGCGCGACATGGGAATGACTATCGACGAAGCCATTGCGGCGGCCACCGCCGGCGGCGCCGCCGCGCTACGCCGAAGGGACGTCGGCCGCCTCGCGCCGGGAGGTCCGGCCCATCTCACCATCCTCGATGCGCCGAGCCGCCACCACCTCGCCTACCGGCCAGGCGTTCCGCTGATATGGCGGACGATTGGCTCCGACTACCGACTTCCGCCCACCGACAAAACGCCCCAGCCGATCTCACGGTAGGTGTCCCCCGGTGGTCACCCGCCTGAGCGGAAGAGCCTGGCGTATTTCCGCTCGTATTTCTGTGAGTGAAAGGCGCGGCCGTCCTCCATATCTATGAGGACGACTATGGGAAGGCGGTGCCGCTTGCTAAATCCCCCAACAGCCAAGCAACCCTCACGGGGGAAGTCAGCTTCGTAGCCTGCGGGATGCAGCAATGCGAACCGAACGTCTTCCTCGGAATAGTTCCTAGTAGCTGATGGGAGGATCGTCTCTCGGCCGGATGGCGAAGTCAAGCAGACCCCACAGGCAACAGCGAATGTATGTCCTCCGACATCTGGCTGGGCAGCAGGGAGAGGAGGTTCTCCCTGTCCGGCACGGGCATCTGCGCCAGCAACCTCGCTGAAACATGTGTGGGCAGGTGAAGTAGGTCGTCGACCTGTTGCTCTGGGGAAAGACTTAAGAACAAGCCATCTGCTAGAGACGCCACAAGCGCGATCTCTTCAGGGGTGGGTGGGCGGCCCTGCACGTCCCCGAACTCTTCGTTCGGGTTCTCGCAGAGAGCGATGATCGCCGCTCGTTCCTCATCAGTCATACGTCCCCAGTGTAAAAGGCGCCTGTGCTGTATGTACTGCCAATGGCGAGCAAAGCACCCGGGGAACTTTGGTTCCCGGCACGGCCGCTCGACCCCCAACGGGGTAACATCGAATGGCCGGAGCGACTTCGAGTTCACCCGGCGCCGATCTATACCCACCAATGAGAGGTAACGCCTCTATCCGATGCGGGAGATTGTCACCCACCGCTAAGGAACAGCCAAAGGAGCAGACATGACTGTCGAAGAGACCGCTTCGATCGATGCATCGGCATCCGCCGCCAAATGTCCCGTCGTCCATGAGACGAATGCCGCCATGGGGTCGTTGGCGAACCATCGCTGGTGGCCCGAGCAGTTGAACTTGAGGCCGCTAAACAAGAACTCGCCGCTGATCGACCCCATGGGTGACGAGTTCGACTACGCCCGGGAGTTCAACAGCCTCGACTTGGCGGCGGTGAAAGCCGACCTCGAAGAAGTCATAACCGCCTCCCAAGACTGGTGGCCGGCCGATTACGGGCATTACGGGCCGTTGATTATCCGAATGGCCTGGCACAGCGCCGGCACCTACCGCATCTTTGACGGACGGGGCGGAGGCGGGTCGGGGACCCACCGGTTCGCCCCGCTCAACAGTTGGCCCGACAACGCCAACCTGGACAAGGCCCGCCGCCTGCTGTGGCCGGTCAAGCAGAAGTACGGTCGGCGGATCTCATGGGCCGATCTCATGATCCTGGCAGGGAACGTCGCCCTGGAGTCGATGGGTTTTCGGACCTTCGGATTCGGCGGCGGGCGCCAGGACGTGTGGGAACCCGAGGAGGACATCGACTGGGGACCCGAGACCGTATGGCTCGACGATCAGCGTTACAGCGGCGACCGGGACCTCGCCAACCCGCTCGGCGCCGTTCAGATGGGTCTGATCTATGTGAACCCCGAAGGCCCGAATGGAACACCCGACCCGCTGGCGGCAGCCCGGGACATCCGGGAGACATTCTCCCGGATGGCGATGGACGACGCCGAGACGGTGGCGCTCATCGCCGGAGGGCACACCTTCGGGAAGACCCATGGCGCCGCCGACGCGGACCGCCATGTCGGGCCGGAGCCGGAAGGAGCCGACCTGGAGGAGCAGGGCCTCGGTTGGAGGAGCACCCACGGCGACGGGAAGGCCGCCCACGCCATCACCAGCGGACTCGAAGGCGCCTGGACGCCCACCCCCGTGACATGGGACAACACCTTCCTGGAGATACTGTTCAGCTACGAGTGGGAGTTGTCAAAGAGCCCGGCGGGCGCATGGCAGTGGATTCCCACCGATCCGGCGGCAGCCAACCTGGTTCCCGATGCTCACGATCCGTCCGCATGGCACGCTCCCGTGATGCTGACCACCGACCTGGCGCTTCGCATGGACCCCGTCTTCGAGCCGATCTCCCGGCGCTTCCTGGAGAATCCCGGCGAGTTGGCCGATGCTTTCGCCAGGGCGTGGTACAAGCTGACCCATCGCGACATGGGTCCCGTGGCGCGGTATCTGGGCCCGGAGGTCCCCGACGAGCAACTGATCTGGCAGGATCCCGTCCCGGCCGTCGACCACGAACTGGTGGATGACCGCGACATAGCCGCTCTCAAAGCCAGGATCCTCGCCTCGGGGCTCTCGGTCTCCCGGTTGGTGGCCACGGCCTGGGCTTCGGCGTCGACGTTTCGCGACAGCGACAAGCGGGGCGGGGCCAACGGCGCCCGGATTCGCCTGGCTCCCCAGAGAAGCTGGGAGGCCAACGAGCCATCCGAACTGGCGGCTGCCCTCTCCGCCCTGGAAGCGGTCCAATCCGAGTTCAACAGCGCCCAGAGCAACGGCAAGAGGGTGTCGCTGGCGGACCTGATCGTCCTGGGCGGTTGCGCCGCTGTCGAGGCGGCCGCCCGCAACGCCGGCTGCGAGGTGGCGGTGCCGTTCACGCCGGGACGCACCGACGCTTTGCCCGAGCAGACCGACGTGGAGTCGTTCGCTCCTCTCGAACCCACCGCCGACGGGTTCCGCAACTACCGGAGGGCCGGCGATCACCGCCGACCCGAGCGGCTGGTGGTGGACCGGGCGAGCCTGCTATCCCTGACTGCGCCGGAGATGACCGCGCTCATCGGCGGTCTTCGCGTCCTGGGCGCCAATACCGGAGGATCGCCTTTGGGAGTGCTCACCGACCGGGTGGGGACACTCACCAACGACTTCTTCGTGAACCTGTTGGACATGGGCACCCGGTGGCAGGTGTCGGAGACCGAGCACATCTACGAGGGCAGTGACCGTCAGACCGGGGAGGTCAAGTGGACGGCCAGCGCCGTCGACCTGGCGGTGGGCTCGAATTCCCAGCTCCGGGCCATCGCCGAGGTCTACGGGTCGGACGACGGCCAGGACAAGCTCGTCCGGGACTTCGTGGCGGCGTGGGACAAGGTCATGAACCTCGATCGATTCGACCTCTAGGGGACCGAGCGCCCTCCCGGGCCTATCGGCGGCCGAGCAGTTGCTTGATCCGCCGGACGGCAGGGGTCCACAGCCACTCGGGCTGGGTGAACCGGCGATAGTCCTCACCGGGCAGCCCTGTGGGGTCGTAGAAGCTCTTGTCGGTGTTCCTCTGCAGGTGGCTGCTCCTCCTCAGCACCTTCAGGCCGGCATAGAGCGTTCCCCGGTGAGTCCAGCCCTGCCGGTGGTAGATCCAGTTGTCGGGCGCCAGGCGCTGTGCGGCGGCGAAGTGTTTCAACGCTCGCTCGCTGTCGCCGACCGCCTCGAAGTGCAGGGCCAGTTTGAACGTCGCTTCCGCCAGTCGGGTGTCGTCGTCGACAGGCTTGAGCCGCTCGGCGAGTTCGGTGCTGGACCAGACATGCTCGCTGTCGGCTCCACGCTCGATCCAGTCGCGAGTCGCCCGGGCGAATGAGTTGTCGCCGAAGCGCACCTTGCCGAGACCGAACCTGACGGTCGACTCGCCCGGGTACGTCCCCTCATTGCTGCGAACGATGGTCCCGTCCTCGTCGATCCACGCCGCCGAGGGCACGTTCACCCAGCCGAACAGCGAGCTGATCTGGTGTGTCGGGTCGATGACGCATCGGAAGGTGGGCGAGGCCCGGTCGAACCACTTGCCAACGGCCTTGGGGTCCCCCGAGTCCTGTGCCACGCTGATCAACTCGAACCGGTCGGGACCGATGGATTCGTACAACTCCTGCCAGACCGGCAGGCTGACCCGGCATCCTCACCACGACGCCCAGGTAAACAGCACCACCTTGCGGCCGCGAAAGTCTGACAGCCGCAACGTGTCGCCGTTGAGTTCGGTCACCTCGAAGTCGGGAGCGATTCCGAGTTCCAGCCCGGAGCGACGCACGTCGGGCACCGAGCCCAGGCTCCACACGTCGCCGTCCCGCGCGTACTTCTGGCCGATCATGTCGGCGAACTCCGAGTAGCACATCCACACCCAGTCCTCGGCGTCGGCGATCCACTCCTCGACCTTGTCATCCGGAAGCGGCACGCACATCTCGCCCAGGCACATGCCCTGCGGCTTCATCTGCCAGCCGGTGGCGCCGGGGAGTTCGCCCACTCGCACCCACAGGCGTTCGGCGGCGTCGGTCCGTTGGGCGATCTCGGTCGTGTTGCCGTTTGCAAGGATGATCACAATTGCTCCGCGACAGTCAAACACTCCCCACCGAGATGGGTTACCAATTCGGTGTTGGGGCTGGCCTGGTAGCCCGCGGCGGGGTCGGTGGCAATTGTAGGGTGAGAAGGGACCCTACAGGGGGCGGCGCTGTTCCGGGGACCATCATTCTGTGGGCACACCAACTGCCACGGTTGCCCTTCCCTATGCTGGAATACCAGACCAAAGGCAAGGTGTGGACAGGATGGGAGAAGACTCAGGATGACCACCGTCCTGGTTGTGTGCGGAATCGTCCTGGGAGCCCTGTTGCTGGATGGCGGGGGCGGGTTCCTGTTCGGCGGTCTGGTGGGTTATCTCACCGCCCAGGTGGTGAAACTGCGGCACCGGGTCCGAGAGTTCGAAGAGACTCAGGCCGCCGCGGGGGCGGTCACCGAAGTCGGTGAGCCCGTCACTCCTTCCGCGCCGACCGGGGAGCAACCGCCACCCCCCGCTATGCCGCTCTCGTCCGATGCCCCTTCGGTCACCGTAGGAGCGGAGCCACACCCGCAAGTCGAACCGTCACCCGTCGAGGCCCCGACGACGACCGCCGAGGAGCCTTCGACCGAGGTGTACGCTCCCGTTGCCTATTACCGGCGCTCCTCATCCGGGGTTCCGTCCCGGCTGTTCGAGCCGGTCAAGACCTGGGCGGCCACCGGCAACGTGCCCGTCAAGGTGGGAGTCCTGCTATCTGTCATCGGACTGGGGTTCCTGCTGGGTGTGGCCCTCGAACAGGGTTGGATCACCCTCACGATCGGGGTGCGCCACATCCTGGTCGCCCTTTTCGGTGTCCTGTTGCTGGTGTTGGGATGGCGGGCGCGGAGCCGTAACGCTGTCTACGGGTTGAGCCTCCAGGGAGGAGGCGTGGCAGTCCTCTATGTGACCACCTACGTGGCGCACGCAGTGTACGACCTGCTCCCGGCGCCGGTCGCCGCCGCGTCGGTCGTAACTGTCACCGTTGGCGCCGGCGTGCTGGCCATCGCCCAGGACTCCCGCTCCCTGGCCGTGCTGGGCATAACCGGCGGTTTCATGGCTCCCATCCTGGCGTACTCCGATGCCGAGGATCACGTTCTGGTGTTCGGGTTCTACATCATCCTGAGCTCCGCAATAGTGGCGGTGGCGTGGTTCAAGGTCTGGCCGGTGCTGAACCTGGTGGGTCTTGGCTTTACCGTCGGGTTGACCGCCTTCTGGCTGCTGACCAGGTACGAGGAAGAAGGCTGGACGACCACTCAGCCCCTGATCGCCCTGCTGATACTCCTCTACATGGCCATCCCGCTCCTGATGGCCGTCCGACGACCTCCCAATGTCAGAGACCTGATGACCAGCCCGCTGGTTTTCGGGACGCCGTTCATCGGTCTGGGTTTCCAGTTCTTTCTCACCGATCACCTCGAATTTGGGCTGGCGATCAGCGCGGCGTTACTGGCCGCCGTCCATGGAGTGTTTGCGGCGGTAGCCCACCGGTTCGGTAAAGAGTCACGTGCCCTGGTCGAAGTCTATTTGGCCTTGGCGATGACTTTCGTGTCGATCGCAGCGCCGTTGGCGTTCGATACCCAGTTCACCTCGGCGGTCTGGGCGGTGCAGGGGGCGATGCTGGTATGGGTGGGCCTTCGCCACGACCTCTTCATCTTCAAGGTGGGTGGCGCCTTCCTGCAACTTCTCTCCGGAGGCGTCTTCCTGCGTCATCTCTCCGAGTCCCTGCCCTATCCGGACGGTACGGCAATTCTGGTCAACGGGTATTTCCTGGGAGCGGCGTTGCTGGCTTTCACGGGCCTTTTCACCGCTCGGATAGTCGACCGCAGGGATGAGCCGTGGAAGGGCATTAAGGATGTCCCCTGGTTCTTTCTCTTCTGGGGGATCGGGTGGTGGCTGTGGGGCGGGTTGATCGAGATCGCCGCCCAGGTTCCCGAGGATGTGCGACTGAACGTCTCGATCGCCTTCACCGCCGCATCTCTCGGTTGCATGTCGCTGGCGGCGCCACTGGTCCGCTGGCCGAAGCTGGCGACCTCCGGCGCCCTGCTGGTTCCCATACTGCCTCTGTCCATAATCCTGACGCTGGCTCTCCAAGACCACCCGTTCGAGGCGGGTGGCTGGGCGGCGTGGACGGTGGCGCTGGCGGCGTACTACTCGGTTCTGCGTTTCCGGGGGAGCGAGTTTCGCAAGGCTATGACCGCGATGCACGTCATCGGCTACTGGGTTCTCGCGGTGCTGGTGGGAACCGAGGTCCACTGGCAGGTCGATCGGGTCGCAGCCGGAGCGTGGCCGATCACCGGGGCGCTGGCGGGGGTCTTGGCGCTGGTTGGGGTAACCATGCGGGCGCGCAGCCGCCGGGCGTGGCCCCTGAAGGCGCATTGGCGGACCTATCTCATGGCCTGCGCGGGTCCGGTCCTCCTCGCCCTTGTCCTCCTGTTGCTCTCCATCAACCTGACGTCGAACGGCGAATCCCCGCCGCTCACCTACCTGCCACTGCTCAACCCCCTGGAGGTGCTGACTCTCCTGGTGGTGGCCGCAGCGCTGGCCTGGAAGAGACTGGCCCGCTCCGAAGCGGACCATCCACTCGAGGATCTGGTCGGTGGAAACTGGGCGCCCGGACTGGCCATCGCCGGGATCGTCCTGCTGACCATGACGGTCGCCCGGACAGTCCACCACTGGACAGGGGTGCCGTTCGACTTCGATTCGATGACCTCCTCCACCACCCTCCAGGCATCCCTGTCCATCGTCTGGGGTCTCACCGGCCTTGCCGGGATGGTGGTCGGCGTACGCTCGGCCCGGCGGACCGTATGGATCGGCGGCGCCTCTCTCATGGGAGTGGTGGTCGTCAAACTGTTCCTGTTCGACCTCAGCAACACCGGGACGGTGGCGAGGGTGGTGTCATTCCTCGGGGTGGGCCTGCTGCTCCTGGTCGTCGGATACTTCGCCCCGGTTCCACCGGCGTCCACTAACGAGGCTGCGGACACAAACCGGTAAGACCCAACCTCGGAGCGATGGAGATCTTTTTGGCAACGAGCCCTACCGGGCTTGCAGAGAGCCCCGGTGGGCACGGTCGGCATTCACATCGGTGTCGTCCGGCAGACGCCGGGCTCTGTAGCGCATTCGCATATTCTGGTATGCCGCCCAGACGGTCATGGTGGGCGGCAGGAGGAAGGTCGAGACTATCAGTGAGTAGATGAGGGCGAGGGCCACCATCAGGCCGAAGTTCCGGAACACCACCAGGTCCGACAACGCCAGCACCCCCATTCCCAGAGCCGTAGTCAAGGCCGATCCCATGAGCGCCGAGCCGGTGGTGGAAAGCGTGCGGGCCATGGCCTCCTCCGGGTCCCGCGCCTGTGCGTACTCCTCCTGGTACCGATAGATGATGTGAATCGTGTAGTCAACGCCTACGCCGATCACCAGGGCGATGACCGCCGATGTGGTGATGGTGTAGGGGATGCCGAGTAACCCCATGGTGCCCAGCATCCAGATGAGGGACACGACGACCGGCGCCACCGCAATGACGCCCAGTACGGATTGGCGCATGGTGATCCTGAAGAAGAACATGAGGATGGCGAGGGCCGCCACGATGGTCATGAGGGTTGTCTGAGTCTGGGTCTCCCTGATCTCGTCGTTGACCACCACGTACCGGATCTCCGACGACGTGACGGTGATCTCCTCGTCGCCCCCGAACCAGAGTCCCTCGATGTCTTCCTGCATCCATCTTGTCCTTTGCTGGTCGCCGGTGAAGGCCTGGAACTGGAGAAGCATCGTGTCCACACCGTGGGGGTCCTCTGCGAGGACGCGAGCCAACTCATCAGGCTCTCTCTCCTTCATCCTCATGACGAACTCCTGCACCAACTCCCGATCGACCCGGAGACGGGCCGTGGCCCGGTTGAAGAGGGCTTCCAGTTCGGGGTCGTACCTGTCTCCCGGTGTGCCGTCATCAGTGATCCAGTCGACGACCACTATGCCCGGGGATTTCTGGATCCCCGACACCGCGCCCCGTGGGCGTCGCAGGTTGTCATCGAAGGCGGTGGTCAGGTCCACCAGGTTGAACAGCGTCCGGGGTTCGGTGATCTCGGCCTTCACGAGGACGTCCACAACCTCCGTCGAACCACCGACCGCCGCCCTCAAAGTGTCCAGGTCCCGGTTGAGGTTCCCACCGCTGGGCAGCAGGTCCCGATGACTGAAATCGGTGGTGACCGAAGCAGCCGCGAACCCGAACCCGACGGTGGCGGCGGCAACCACCACCAGAAGCGGCACCGGCCAGCGCACCACGGCCTTTCCCAGCAGCCGCGCCGCCCAGCCGACCCCGGGCAGCGAGTCCGAGATGGGACGGGCCGGCCGGAGGGCGCCACGCTCCTCCCTGCGCCGATCGATGATGGTCCGGACGGCTGGCACGAACGTCAGCATCACCACGAAACTGAGCCCCACCCCCACGGCGGCGACCACTCCGAAATCCCCGATGGGGGCAACGGGGGAAAGGAGGTTGCTGAGGAGGCTCACCATGGTCGTGCCGGCCGCCAGCGCCACCGGGGTGATCACCTTCCGCAATCCGCCCCGCATCGCTTCCGCCACCGGCTCTCCACTGATCCGGTACTCCCGGTAGCGCGAGAGCGACTGGATGACGTAATCCACGGCCAGGCCGATGAGGATTATGGGCACCATGGCTCCGAAGGCATTGGGCGGACCGATGAGACCCAGTGCACCGGGCCCCAGCCAGCCTTCCGCTCCGAGGGTCCAGACCAGGGCCAGCCCCAGGCCCATCAGGGTCAACAGCAGGTCCAGCCCCGAACGCATGAAGAACAGGATCAATGCCGAGACCACCAACACGGCCAGGGCCATCAGCGGCACGAAGCCCGGGCCGGTGGCCTCCTGGTACACCTGCTCGATCAGGGCTGGAGACACCGTCCCCACCAAAAGCGGTCCCTGTGAAGTCTCCGCGAGGTCGTGGATCTTCAATTGCGCCTGCCCAACCAGATCGTCCCCGGTGTCGCGCAGCCTGATGGTGGCCACCGATATGAGGGTGCCGTCGCTGTCGGTTCCGGTCAATTCCAAGAGGGCGGTCTGCTGCCGGACCAATCCAGGGTCGGTGAGCATCCGTTCGATTGCCGAGTTGATCTCCGCCTGCGTAACCGTTTCAAAGGCGTCGGTCCCCAGGACCCCGCCGATCACCAACGTCGGGGCCACGATGGCATGGGTGGGCGTCAGCGTCCCCGCCACACCCGGCTCAACTGCGATGCGGTCCAGCAACTCGTCCATCTGCGCCAGGCCAGCAGGCGACAGGGCGTTGCCGCGGAATATGACCGTCGTAACTACCGCGTCGGATGAACCTCCGAAGAGTTCATCGATGGTCTCGGCCGCCCTGGCGACGTCGCTGCCGGAGGGGAGAAAGGTCACGGTCTCGGTCTCGGCCTGGGGGGCCCGGAGAGTGAGGCCACCACCGAACAGCAACGTGGCCGCCAACACCGCCGCCAACGTTATCCAGGGACGCGCTGCCACAGCCCGGATTGCCAAACCAAATAATCGGGATAAGGGAAACACTCAGGACACCTGTCAAGCAATCGGAACACCGACCGCCAACCTCCGGAACCAGACTCGTCGAAGCTTAACTTTCCAGCCAAACTTATGCGGAAAGGAGAAGACGGCTCTCCTCCACCACCGACTCCTCCCTCGGGGCTGGGCCTGCAAGGGGCGCCATGTCAGCAGCCGGCAACGCCGCAAAGCCTCGGAGACTGCATCCAGACCTACAATCACCAAAAGGCCGGAGGGAACGGAAGGGAAATGATGTCGGCCGCTCAAACCAGGTGCAACGTAACAGGAGCGAGGTAGGCGTGAACTTTGATTCGTACGATCTCGACCCGGCCGTCTTCGATGAGATGTTCGGAGCCGACGGCTCACCGCACCCCCACTGTGAGGACCTGCACGACACCCTGGGGTCGATGTCGTCCGCCGACCTGAGCGCCATCGGCGAATGGGTCACCCGCTCGTTCACCAACGAGGGGATCACCTTCACCGTCTACGGCG
>JAPPKR010000148.1 GCA_028819835.1 bacterium
GAACTGGTGCATGTGGACGGGGGCTTCCGGGCCCAGCGTCTCGAGTAGAAGGAGCGCATTCAAAACATGGCAAAAGACAGAATCAACTGGGACAGAGTCAACGCATACATGGAGCGGAGCAAGACCCGCGCGGTGTTGAAGCCCTACGGGATGCCCGACATCACCAATCCCTTCACCTCCGCATACGCCGATGTGGACGTGTCGCCCCGCTGGCCCATCTCAGAGGAGGTGGCCATCTCGGTTGCGCTTACCGGTGGGTTCTTCATGACCCGCCACAACCCCGCGCAGCCCATCTCGGAGCAGGAGATCATGGAGGCAGGGAGGGCCTGCATGCGGGCGGGCGCTACGGCTCTGCACATTCACGTTCGGAACGAGGCGGAGTGGTCCATCCTGGACCTGGCCCGGTTCGTCACCATAATCGAACCGCTCCGTGACGAGTTCGAGGACCTGTATGTCTCGGCCGGAGAGGTGGCGATCGGTCCCGACGACTGGAACGAGATGATCAAGATCTCCAACTCGGGCCTGATCACCGGGTCGCCGGTCAACACCACCGCCACCTTCTGCGGCGACACCCTGTTCGCAAAGCCCCCGGCGGTGGTGATCGAGAAGACCCGCATCCTGATGGAGGCGGGAGTGAAGCCCGAGATCGCGGTCTACACCGACGCCGACGTGGACAACGCTCGCCGCTACCTGATCGAATCGGGCCTTCTGGAAGAACCCCTCTACTGGGTGGTCCTGCCGGCGCTTCCCGGTGGCAGCCCCATGCACAACCCCCGCCAGATGATCCAGGGCCTCACCCGCATCGTCGACTCCATCTTCGACATCAACCCCAACTCGATCATCTCGGTGTGCGCGGCCGGCCGTCCCTCGGTCTACCTGGTCACCCTGGCCATGCTGATGGGACTCCACGTCCGCCTGGGAATGGAGGACACCGTCTGGCGCTATCCGCACCGTGACGAGTTGATCGCCTCCAACCTCCAACAACTGGAGGCCGTGATAGCCATAGCCGAAAATCTCGGCCGCACTCCCATGTCCGGCGCCCGCTATCGCGACCTGCTGGGAGTGGCCTGAGGAAGGTGACTCCGGCCGGGGTGACCCGGCGACCCTTTCCTTTCTTCCGCCTCGGGGCGGAAGAGAACCTCAAGAAGAACGTTAGGGGCGTTCGAAGATGGCTGCCATGCCCTGGCCTCCGCCGATGCACATCGTTACGATGCCGCGGCGGCCATCGATCCGCTCCAGGGCTCGCATGAGCTTGATGGCGAGGATCGCCCCTGTGGCTCCGACCGGGTGACCCAGCGCGATGGCGCCGCCGTCTACGTTGGTCTTCTCGGGGTCGAGGCCAGCGTCGCGGATCACGGCCACCGCCTGGGCGGCGAACGCCTCGTTGAGTTCGATGAGATCGATGTCGTCGAGAGTGAGGCCGGCCTTCTCGAGCACCCTGGGGACGGCTAGCGCCGGGGCGTAGCCCATGACCTCCGGGTCGATGCCGCTGACCGCCCAAGCCACCAGGCGCAGGAGAGGTTCGGCGCCCCGCGCTTCGGCTGTCTTCTGGCTCATCAGGACCACCGAGGCGGCGCCGTCGTTGATTCCCGAAGAGTTCCCGGCGGTCACCGAACCGCCCTTTTGGAACACCGGACGGAGCCGTGCCAGCCTCTCCACAGTGGTGTTCGGCCTGGGATGCTCGTCGACCAGGAAGGGGGTGTCCTTGGGACGCTCCACTCCCACGATGTCTTCTTCGAAGAGTCCGTCTTTGATTGCGATTGCTGCTCGGCGTTGGCTCTCGGCGGCAAAGCGGTCCTGGTCTTCGCGGCTGACGCCATAGCGTTCGGCCACCTTCTCGGCGGTGGCGCCCATCGGATACCCGCCGAAGGGATCGCTCACCAATGACAGGGTGCCGTCGATGACCTTGCGTGGGCCCAGTTTCCAACCGTCGCGGGCCTGGTAGTCCAGGAACGGCTGGCTGCTCATGTTCTCGTCGCCCCCGGCCACCACGATGTCGGCCGATCCCAGCATCACCTGCTGGGCGCCGGTGATGATCGCCTGGAGGCCCGATGAGCAGAGTCGGTTGACGTTCATGGCGGTGGTGTGTGTGGGAAGACCCGCCTCCAGAGCGCAACGCCGGGCGTTGTAGGCGTCGGGGCCCACCTGGCCGATCTGTCCCATGA
>JAPPKR010000124.1 GCA_028819835.1 bacterium
TTCGGTCAAGCTCGGCCTGGGGGACGCCCTGCTGTTACAGGCGCACGAAGCCGAGGTACGGGACCTGCAGAGCGGCGACGACCTGATCATTCTCAACGAGGTGCCGGGCAGCCTCCTGCGCCACAAGGCGCCCCTGGCCATCGGAATCCTCGTGGCGGTCGTGGGACTGGCCGCCTTCGACCTCGTCCCGATCCTGGTGGCAGCCCTGCTCGGCAGCGTTGCGCTGGTGATGACCCGGGTTTTGCGACCCGAGGATGTCTACCGGGCGATCAACTGGCAGGTGATCTTCCTGCTGGCCGGGGTGCTTCCCCTGGGCGTGGCCATGCACACCAGCGGAGCGGCGGGGTGGCTCGCCGAGCAGACGGTGGCGTTGGTGGGAGACATGGGCCCGGTGGCCGTCCTGGCGGCCTTCTACCTGCTGACCGCCATCATGACCGAGACCATGAGCAACGCCGCGGCGGCGGTGCTGCTGGCGCCGATAGCCATCTCCACCGCCGAGCAACTCGGCGCCGACCCCCGGCCCTTCCTGATGGCCATAACCTTCGCCGCCTCCACCGGGTTCTCCACCCCGGTCGGCTACCAGACCAACACCATGATTTACATCCCCGGGGGATACAAGTACACCGACTTCCTGCGGGCCGGGATGCCTCTCAACCTCATATTCTGCGTCCTGTCGGTCATCTTCATCCCCCGCTTCTGGGCGTTTTGAACAGTCGCGACATTTCGGCCCCCATTTCGGGTACCCTCCCCCAACCCCTCATCGGCCTATAACACACAGGTCAGTGAGTCCATCCTTCTGGTGTACCGGGGGGTGAAGGTCCTTTGACCCGAGTTTGGCGGATTGGAGGGGTTTGGTGATAGGGGGAGGCTGCTGACCTGGGGTTTTGTGATGTAGGGCACCGTTTGGGTGGGGATTTGTAGGGGCGACATGTGGTTGATAGGCCAGGCTGGTAGTGGTATTGTTCTGGGTTTCGTCATGACAGGACCGGGGGTTCGAAGCGTTGACCACGAAGCCGGGTAGGATTCGCGGGCCGTGATGCCTACTCCTGGTACAAGTTCGCGCTCTTTGGGCTTCCTGGGACCTGCCGGCACCTTCACCGAGGAGGCGCTGGTCACCCGCAAAAGCCTGGCCAGGATGCGCCGTCAACCGTTCAACTCGATGATGCAGGTACTGAAGGCTGTGGAGTCCGGCAGGGTGGATCTCGGGTTCGTCGCGATCGAGAACATGATCGAGGGGGCCGTCACCTCCAGCATCGATACCCTTGCGTTCGGAACCGGCCTGTTGATCCAGTACGAGGTGACAATGGATGTCCGGCTCACGCTGATGGGGCTTCCGGGCGCGGAGCTCGACAGCGTCAAGTACCTCCGTTCCTACCCCGTCGCTTATGCCCAGTGCAGTCGGTACCTTACGCGGCGGCTGCCCGACGTCGTGATGGTTGCGGCGGACTCGACGGCCGCGGCCGCCCGTGACCTGGCCGCCCGGGGGGACTTGGACACGGTGGTGATAGCACCGCAGAGAGCCGCCGATGTCTACGGCCTAGAGGTGCTGGCGATGGATATAGAGGACCAGCCCGGTAACAAGACGCGTTTCCTGCTGGTCGGCCGCGATACCGTTCCGCCACCGACCGGACAGGACAAGACGAGCCTGGTCGTGTATCAGCGCGCCGACGCACCAGGGTCGCTGGTGGGGATCCTGGGCGAGTTCGTTGCCAGGTCCATCAACATCACCAGCCTGCAGAGCCGCCCGACCAAGGCCGGCCTCGGAAGCTACTGCTTCCTCATCGACTGCGAGGGTCACATAATGGACGAACGGTTGGGCGATGCGCTACGCAACCTCCAGATGCGCGCGGCCAGCGTCAAGTTCCTCGGTTCCTATCCGGCGGACTCTGTCAGCCATGTGCGCGGTCCGGCCAACCGGGCAGAGCGCGAAGATGTGGATGCTTCCTACGTGGACGATGAAGGATACTTGTTGTTGGCGGGCGTTCCGGACCAGACGAGCCGTGACCAAGCTGATGCATGGCTCGCCGACGTACGCTCCAGAGTCGTCTGATTTGATTTAGGTGACCACCCCGTCAGCCTCAGTTTTTTTCACAACCCCTGGCGCAAAACCTACGACAGGCGTCGCCGCAACACTGCCACGGGACACCC
>JAPPKR010000046.1 GCA_028819835.1 bacterium
TCGCCGGCAAATTGATCGCTTCCTGCCTGGCCAAGGCTATGGAGTTGGAGGTGGTCGGCCAGGCCACGGCCATCCTCAAGGACACCCGATCACCGGCTGTGGTAATAGCCGTTCCCGACCTGGGCGCCACTACGGGAGAAGCCGCGGTGCTGGGCCTCAAGCTGTTCTTCGAGACTTCGATCTCCTGATCCCCCCTCCATTGGACGGCGTTGGGTGTAAATTACACTGTTGTAATTCTCTGTATCTGCGATTCCATGCGTTCGACCCTTGCCGCCGCTTATGTTTCACGTGAAACATCCTCTGGGCTTGCCCTCCCGAGCCGCGACCCCGCTTTCTCCGGGATGTTTCACGTGAAACCATGACCCGATGGCCAGCCAACACGGACTGGACACCGTCCGGAGAGCTGCTCAATGGGCGGGGATCACCCTAGCCGCCCGCCAGCTGGATCTTCTGGAGGACCTGGCCGACTGGCTGGTGGCGGAGGCAATCCCGGCGGGCGGCCTGGGACCGGCAGAGGGATCGGTGGTGTATTCCCGACACATCGCCGACTCTCTCCTTTTCGCAGCCCCATGGCGCTCTCGACAAGGCTCGCCACCCACCGTCCTTGACATTGGATCCGGAGTGGGACTTCCTGGCCTGCCTCTGTCCATTTGTTGGCCCTCCAGCCGCGTAACCCTCCTGGAGCGGTCGGTCCGGCGCGCCGACCTGGCCCGGCGTGCGGTGCGCCTCCTGGGTTTGGATAACGTCGAAGTGGCCTCAACCCAGACACGGCAATGGAAAACCGCCGCCGAACTGTTGGTCTGCCGCGCCGTTAGTTCCCCCGACCGCCTGAAAGGGGACCTGCACCGACTGCTCTCCCCCACAGGAGTAGCCGTGATCGGCGGTTCGCATCGCTCCCCGCCCATCTATCAGGGGTTCTCAACCTGGCGGGTGCCGTCCAATATCCTTGGAAACCCGGTTTGGCTCCTTATCATGGAAAAAACATGACCTCTGCCTTGATCGCCATCACCAACCAAAAAGGCGGCGTAGGCAAAACCACTACGTCTGTCAACCTCGGCGCCGCCTTGGCCGGGTTGGGCGAATCCGTACTAGTCCTGGACCTGGACCCCCAATCCAACGCCACCTCGGGGTTGGGCCTCAACCATGAAGAGGTAGCGGTCTCCATTTATGACGTCCTGCTCAAAGACACGCCGGTCGAGGACGCCATCGAGCCAACCACGGTAAGAAACCTCTATCTCCTACCTTCTACCCGTCACCTTGTGGATGCCAACATAGAACTGGTCCCCATGATGGCCAGAGAACAAAAGCTGCGTCATTGCCTGAGATCGATCGATGGTCAGTATTCCTATATCTTGATCGACTGTCCCCCTTCCTTGAGCCTTCTCACGGTGAATGCCCTGACTGCCGCTCAATACGTCATGATTCCCATGCAGTGCGAGCAATACGCCCTCGACGGCCTGGTGGAGTTGAGTCGCACCATCGAGATGGTTCGCTCCGCTCTCAACCCCTCCCTCGAACTCCTCGGGGTCCTCTTGACCATGATGGATGGCAGAACACGTCTTTCCAGAGAGGTATCCGAACAGGTGAAGGGGCACTTCGGCGACCGGGTCTTTCGCAGTTACATCCCTCGTAGGGTTCGGCTGGCCGAGGCGGCGTCCTATGGGGAGCCCATCGACATCTTCGATCATATGAACCGGGGCGCCATCGCCTACCGGAGACTGGCCGAGGAACTCCGTGACCGTCTTAGAGCAAAGGGGGCATTGCAACCATGACCAGCCGTCGAGGAGGACTGGGCCGGGGCTTGAGCGCCCTGATTCCAACCGGCGAGCCGGCCTCCGTTTCACCTTACCGAGAGATCCCCGTCAACCAGATCCGTCCCAACCCCGCGCAGCCCCGCTCACATCATGACGAGGAGACGCTAAGGGGCTTGGCCCGCTCCATCATAGAGGTAGGTGTGCTACAACCCGTCGTGGTTCAGGAGAACGATGACGGCTACACCCTCATCTCCGGAGAGCGTCGCTGGCGGGCCGCACAACTGGCGGGCCTTCAGAGTATCCCTGCCATGCTTCGCCAGGCCGATGAGACCGGCGCTCTCACACAGGCACTCATCGAGAACCTCCAACGAGAGGATTTGACTCCGTTGGAGGAGGCCTCCGCCTACCGGGACCTCATCGACCAACACGGTCTCACCCAGCAGGAGGTAGCCCACCGGGTAGGTAAAGGGCGGGCCACAGTGGCCAACAGCATCCGGCTCCTCCGTCTGCCGCCGCCCATTCTCGAGCTACTGGAGACTGCGCAGCTCACCGCCGGGCATGCGCGGGCGCTTCTCTCGGTCTCCGACCCCAAGTACGCCGCTCACATCGCCAAACGGACGGTGGCGGAGGGATGGACGGTTCGCCAGGTAGAAGAAGCGGTCAATGCGCGGGCGCCCCGCAAAAGGACCTCGCGCGCCACCAGGACCCCCCGGCCTGCGCAGATCGTCGAATTGGAGACGAGGCTCACCGACCAGTTGGGTCTCCCCGTCGCGATCAGCTACGGGAACCAAAAGGGGAGCGTGAAGGTCGGGTTCAACTCGATTGACGATTTGCAACGAGTCTTCGCCAAGCTGATCGCCCCCTGACCTCGCGGCGTAACCCAACCGCCTCCACTCGCAACCGAGTGTGGTTTTAGCTGGCGTCTTCCTCCACATAAGCTATTACAACATAACGTTGTGGCGCTTCGCCTTCTGAAAACGATCGTACATTATCGTGTTTGCCAACGGTGTCGTGAATGACCTTGCGGTCAGCAGCATTCATTGGCTCGAGCATCAGTTCCCCCCCTTCGGCGTTCACCTGCTCGATCAGGCCTGCCGCGTAGATAGCCAGAGCCTCCCGCCGGCGCATCCCGTACCCAGCGACATCCACCCGGAGTCGGGCCGATCCGCTGGTCTTACGCTTGATGACCGACTTGGCCACAGTGTGGAGAGCCTCGATGCCGCTGCCCCGCGGACCCACCAGAGCTTCCGTCTCTTCACCCTTGACATCCAAGGTAACCAGATCGTCAGCCAGCGTGGTCTTCACCTCCCCATCCATGTCCACCGCCTCCAATAGGCCCACCACAAAACTCTTGGCCACCTCAGCCTGCTCATCCACGGAGGCAGGAGCCTTCTTCTTGGCAGGTTGCCCGCGCCCTCCGGCCGGCTTCTTTGCCTGCCTCCTCTGGGAACCACGGGCCGGGGCCTGCTTCTGCCGCTTGGGTCTACTGTCCTGCTGGCGTCCCGATTTGGATTTCTCGCCCCGTCCCCCTCGCCCCCGGCGACGCTTGGCCGGCTTGCGCTTGGCGCGCACGATGGCGTCCTGTCGGCCTACTCCCAGGAATCCTCGGGCCGGTTCCTGCAGTATCTCCCATTCAACGCGGTTCCGGTCCTTCAGGCCTAGCTCTTCCAAGGCAGCCTGCTCAGCCAACTCCACGGTTCGGGCTCGTACTTCTATCAGTTCCATTTCAGTTCCTCCTCTTCCTCCTCCTCGATTTTCTGGCCGAATGGGAGTGTGGCTGGGCTGAGGACGGGGGATCCCCCTCGCCCGGCTTGTCCTCCGAACCCAGCCCCGGGGGCGGTTCCGGCCGACCGTCCATCCAATTGATAGCGATTTGCTGGCTCAGGCGAACCAGGTTGGAAGTTGTCCAATAAAGCAACAGTCCCGCAGGAAAGTTCCACGAGATGAAGCCCAGGAAGAGCGGCATGATGCGGGTGAACATCTGCATTTGCCGCCTTTGCCGGTCCCCCGCCACAGAGACCTGGTCGCGCTGGGTGTACCACTGCTGAATGTATTGAATGGTGATCATCAGGATCATGGTGCCCAGGTAGGGGAGCGCCGCCACCAGTCCTGTGGTGGTCGCTTGGGCGGGACTCAACGCCAAATCCATGCCGACGAAGATGGCCTCCTCTGCCCGGATGGCCTCCCACAAAGCGCTCCCGGGAGGGACAGGGGAAAAGTCGGTGTGCAGACCGGTGGGATCATTCAACACCCGAAAGATGGCAAACAGGATGGGGGACTGGACCAGCAGCGGGCCCAAACACCCGAGCGGTGAAGCCCCGTGCTCACGTTGCAACTCGGTCATCCGACGCTGCATCTCCTCGCGTTGATCCCGGTAATCCCGGCGGATGCGCTGCAACTCGGGCTGGATCTGCATCATCGCCCGGCTGGACCGGGTCTGTTTCAAGGTGAGAGGAAACAGCAAAGTGTTGATCACCACCGTCACCAGGATGATCGCTATGCCGAAGCTGGGAATGAAGTCGTATGAGATGGCAAACGACCAACCCAGCCCCTCCTTGATCCAGTCCCACAGGGTCCACCAGGGGTCTAGCACGTCTCCACACCTCCGGCCGGGACCGGCACCGGATCATACCCGCTCGATCCGAAGGGTTGACAGCGCAACAATCGACGCCCCGTCAAGAAAACCCCCTTACCAACGCCAAACCTCTCGATGGCTGTCCTGGCGTAGGCCGAACAGGTGGGAAGGTAGCGGCAACGGCGCCCGAAGACCGGGCTTATCCGTTCCTGATAGAGCCTTAGCGCGCCTAACAACATCCTTGCGGCCGGGCCGCCTGTCTTCTGCTCAGGTTGTGCTCTCATTTTTCAATCACCGTTTCCAGTGCGGCTCTCAGCCACTTCACCAACGTTCGGAAGGGGACCTCCGCCACTTGCCGGGTGGCCACGATCACATAATCACGGCCCGCAGGCGGACCGACTTCCGACAAAGCGGCGCGTAGGCGTCGCTTCGCACGATTGCGGATTACGGCCGTTCCAACCCGGCGACCGGCTACCAGGCCAATCCCTGTCCGATCTGTGGTATTCAGCACCGAAATGACGCTTAGGCCGCCCACCCGGCATCGCTTGCCTCGCGAGAATACCAAGCGAAAATGCCTGGAAGTTCGCAGCGGCTGGTAACGCGGGCCTATCTTCAGGCAGCCAGTCGCCTGCGACCCTTGTGTCTCCGGGCCCGAATTACGGCCCGGCCCCCGCGGGTGCGCATCCGATGACGAAATCCGTGCCGCCGCTTGCGACGGCGAACCTTGGGTTGATAGGTCCTCTTCATTTAAACGAACCTGCAGACTGTCGACAGCCTTGACAAGGCTATCGCAGCAACCCGCGGAAGTCAAGACGATACGGTCCCGCTTTAGGTGGAGAGGACCGGAACAAAGAGGCGTTTCGCGGAATCGGGCCGAAAACTCCCGGCGACGCAGGTAATTACAACCGTGTCATTATTAGTTAGTGACCCCGGCCCCAAGGCCCGTCGAGGACTGGTTTCCTCCTAGTCTCCCGATGACCGCCTAAGAACATGTCCTACGCCCGGAAGGCAGTGCTGCCATGACGAGACATCTCACGCTGGCGGAGGTCGGCAGAAGCATCCGGCCTGCCGACCGAGACGCCATGATGCGAGCACGATCGCGGCAGTCGACTCTAACCAAGCCGGAAGGAGCTCTCGGTCTTCTGGAGGACATCTCGATCCGACTGGCCGGCATGTTCGGCGACGAACGCCCCTCGATAGACGGCAAGACGGTGATTGTGGCGGCCGCCGATCACGGTGTTACCGCCCAGGGCGTCACCGGGTATCCGCAGGAGGTGACCTCGCAGATGGCTCTCAACTTCCTCTCGGGTGGAGCCGCCGTGAGTGTTATGGCCAACTTGCTGGGAGTGCGCCAGATCGTGGTGGACGCCGGGATAGCCGGCCCGGCGTTGCCGCGCCACCCCGGCCTGCGCTCCATTCGCGTGGGGAGAGGCACCGGGGACATAAGCCTCGGCCCTGCCATGTCACGCGACCAGGCGATCCGCTGCGTGGAAGCGGGCATCAGACTGGCCATCGAAGTGGCGACCAGGGAAGGCTCACACCTGATAGCAACCGGCGATATGGGAATTGGAAACACGACTTCCTCGAGCGCGGTGACCGCCGCAATCACCGGGTGTCCACCGGAGGAGACCACCGGCGCGGGGACGGGACGCACCCCCACCGAACTCCTTCACAAGACCGGCGTGGTCCGTCGGGCCCTGCAGGCAAACGACCCTGATCCTTCCGATCCGTTGGACGTGCTCGCCAAGGTCGGCGGGTTCGAGATCGGTGTGTTGGTCGGCGTCATTCTGGGCGGCGCCGTCATGCGCTGTGCCGTGCTGCTGGATGGCTTCATCTCCGGGGCTTCCGCTCTATTGGCCCAAGGCCTGTGCGGGCCGGCGAGGGATTACATGATTGCGTCCCACCGGTCGGCCGAGCAGGGCCATGAAGCGGTGTTGTCTCACTTAGGCTTGGAGCCCCTGCTGGACTTCAATATGCGTCTGGGAGAAGGAACCGGAGCGGTGCTCGCCATCCCGATTGTGGAGGCGGCCGCTGCCTGTCTGTCCCGAATGGCCACCTTCGACCAGGCCGGGGTCTCCAACCTCCCAGAAGGCAGGCAATCGTGAGTGGGCTTCGCTCAGCATTGGGCTTTCTGACAATCTTTCCTGTCGGTTTCGGCCACAGAACGGAGGCCCGGGGGCTCGCTACGGCCCGTGGTTGGTTCCCTGCCGTCGGGGTGCTGCTTGGCATTGGCCTGGCCGGCATCGATCTCCTGTTGCGTTGGGTCTACACGGCTGGATCCGCCGCCGGCGTCGACGTCCGGGTTCCCGGTGGCATCCTCAGCGGCGTAATCCTGGTGGTGGCCTTGGTCGCCATGACTCGCGCCCTCCACCTGGATGGGTTCATGGATACCTGTGACGCCCTCCTGGGTGGTTCCAGCCCGGAGCGCCGCCGCCAGATTCTCAAGGATCCGGGGGCGGGAGCTTTCGCAGTGGCGGGAGTGGTGTGTTTGCTGCTCCTCAAGGTCGCGGCCGTCTCGGCCCTGCCGGACCAAGTCCGTCCGTGGATTTTGGTCCTGGTCCCCTGCATCTCCCGAGGAGGGATGCTGTTGGTAATGGAGACGTTTCCTTACGTCGGGGGAGATGGTCTGGGTGCTGCATTCCTCAAGCGGCCGGGCCGGTGGCAGCTGATTTTCGGTAGCACCCTCGCGTTGCTGGCCGGCATCGCGCTGGCGGGACCGTGGAGTCTTGTCCTACTTGCCCTGGCGGTTCTCACGGCCTGGTCGATGGGAGCCTTTGCCACCAGGCTGTTGGGAGGCGTAACCGGTGACATCTATGGAGCCGTCAACGAAACCGTGGAGGCCGTCGCCTTCCTTTGCGCGGCTCTGCTGACCGTAGGGGCGCCGAATGTGCTGATCCCGCCGTGGTACCCGTGAAGGGGGACATTACTTTCATCCTGGGTGGGGTCCGTTCGGGAAAGAGCGCCGCCGCCGAGCGGTTGGCCCGCAGCGGCGACCGCGTGCTGTTCGTCGCCACCGCCGAGGCCCTGGATGAAGAGATGGACAAGCGCATCCGAATCCACCGCCAAAACCGGCCCACCGCCTGGGACACCCTGGAGGAGCCCCGGGCACTTGTATCGGTCCTGCAACCGCGACTCGCCCACTACGACGTTTTCCTAATCGACTGCATGACCCTATGGGTCAGCAATCTGTTGTTGGCGATGGACGGCCATCCCGACGCCGAACGCCGCGTAGTTGTGGAGACCCGGCGACTCCTCGATCTGATGCGGGATTCCCAAGCCGCCTGGATCGTGGTCAGCAACGAGGTGGGTATGGGCATCGTTCCGGCCTCGCCTCTCGGCAGGGTGTTCCGCGACGCCCTGGGACGGGTCAACCAGATGATCGCCGCCCGGTCCAGCCGGGTACTTCTGATGGTGGCGGGGTTGTCCCTGGAAGCGCCGCTCTCCCCCGAGTGACAAACCGGGTCACGCGCCTGGTAAGGGCCCTTTGACGTCAGCCGCGCCAGTCCACCCTCTTTCGACAAAGCCCTTTGTCATTCTGTAAAAAGCAGTGAAAACAACCTGTTTTGTGGCAAAAAAGATTCTGGAGATCGCGAATAAAACCCACCGATAATCACACCGGTGTTGTTCAGCAGGTAAACCCGCATCTTCCCGGCAGGCCACCCGGGTTGTCCGCAAGCCTTTCCCCAGGTCAACAGGGGTATCTGACCTGACATTGACTGAAGTGCGACCTCTCGGCGACACCAAGGTCCACAGTCTTACACTTGCCCTACCGATGGATTCCCCCACCGACTCGGATCCAACCGGTTGTCCCCGCAAACCCCATAAGCCGCCCCCGCCCCCCTAAACCAAAAGCCTGTGGCTCGGCAGCCCGAGCTGCCCGTAGCGTCGGCCGATTCCCAGGCTTCGGAGATTCGCCTGCTTTGAACCCGTCCCCCACCCGTTTCGACCATGACGTCTTCCGTAAAGTCCTCACCGCCAGTACCTCAACCGACAACTGGTCCCGCTGGTTCAAGGACCTCCAGGTCTCCCCGAATACCTCCGAGATTGTCGTGGAGGCTCCCAGCCGATTCGTAGCAAACCAGGTTAAGACCCGGTTTATCCGGGAGGTGGAGGATGCTGCCCGCAGCGCAGGCGCCGGGGCGTCTCCTCTCCGTGTGCGCGTCACCGTCAACAAGACAGACGCTGTCCGGTCCTCCAACGGCCAGGCCGCCGTCGCCCCGGGCCGGCCCGCGGAGAAGCCTCCTGAGTCCTCGGTCAAGCGTCACCCCTCCAACTTCCACCGGTTCGCCAACTTTGAAGTGGGTCCGTCCAACCGTTTCGCCCACGCGGCCGCCTGGGCCGTCGCCGAGGACCCGGGCATCTACAACCCCCTGTTCATCTACGGCGCATCCGGAGTCGGCAAGAGCCACCTGCTGTATGCGATTGCAAATCATGCGAGAAAGCGTCATCCCTCGCTCGTGGTCCGCTACTGCACTTCCGAGGCCTTCGTGCAGAGCTTCATCCAATGCGTCGGCAGAAGGCAGATGGATGACTTCCGCCGTCGATTCCGCCAAGTGGACATGCTCCTCTTGGACGACTTCCAGTTCTTGGAGGGCAAAGAGCAGACCTTGGAGGAGTTCTTCTGGACCCTCAACAGCCTCCACCAGGACGGGAAGCAGATTGTGCTCAGCTGTGATCGCCCGCCCAGAGACCTGACAGCCATGGAGGACCGCATAAGAAGCCGCGTAACCGGAGGCCTGCTGGCGGATGTTGCGCCACCCTGTCTGGAAACCCGTCTGGCAATCCTTCGCCGCCTGAACGCCGCCTACTCCCAACCCTTTCCCCCCGACGTCCTCTCGATGGTCGCGGAACGGATCACCGACAACATCCGGGACCTGCAGGGTGCGCTGCGCAGGCTGTCTGCCTACTCCAGACTTGTAAACCAGCCCCTGACCCCTCAGAGCGCGTCGGAACTTATCGCGCCTCTTTCGGACTTCTCACGATCCGCTCCCACGCCTGAGCAGATCATCGCTGCCTGCGCGAAGGCCTTCGCGACCTCAGTGGCTGAGATCCTCGATCGCAATCGCCGTCCGATCCCGTCCGCCGCCCGTCGAGTGGCCATGTACCTGACCCGCGAACTTACCGATCTCTCCTACCCCCGCATCGGCAAGGCGTTCGGCCGTGATCATTCCACCGTAATCTCGGCTTACCGAGGCATCCTGTCCCAAATATCCACCAACAAGCCATTCGCCGAGCGGGTATCAGCTATCCACAGTTCCCTCCACACCTCCTAGATGGTTCTCCACCGATCGCTGACCCGTTGCAAGCCCTACTGGGGAGAGCCGATATCGCCGGTATACAAACAAGCGTGTAATACACCCAGGTACGCTGAGAATTCCCTTGGCTGTCCACAGACAACACCAATTACTGACATAACGAGTAGTTTTAAACTACAAATTCGAAGAAAGAAGAAAGGGGACCCTCTGTGAAGATCCGAGCTAACCGGGAACAGTTGGCCGACGCCTTGGGCCGCGCCCAGAGAGCGGTCGGCTCGCGCAGCTCTCTTCCGGTATTGCAAGGGCTCTTGTGCGAAGCCTCCGACGGGAAGCTGGCGGTGACCGGTACCGATCTTGAGGTAACGGTACGAAGTGAGATAGAAGCCGATGTGGAGGAATGGGGCAAGGCAATCGTTCCGGGAAGATTGTTCACCCAGGCGGTACGGCGGATGCCACCGGGCGTGGTGACGTTACGAGCAGGAGACCAGTCTGAGCTTGAGATCTCGGGAGAGACGCCTCAGCCGGTTTACACGCTCAGGCAGCTCTCGGAGGACTTTCCAAAACTCGGGTCGGCAGGCAGTGGCGGGATCGAGGTGGAAGGGGAGGGCCTGACCACGGCCATCAGGCAGGTTGCGCCGGCCGCTTCGACAGATCTCGGGCGGGCCGTGTTGACCGGGGTCCTGATGGAGTCCACTTCCGAACGGCTCCGCATGGTGGCCACCGACTCCTATCGGCTGGCCCTCAGAGACCTGCCCGCCATCGGACTGGAGGCCACAGGGTTACTTCCGGCGCGGGGACTGCGGGAGTTGCCCAACACGGTGGGGGCCAGCAAAGTGAACGTGGGGTTCACCGAACGTGAGGGGGTCTTCAACTCCACGGCCGGAACCCTCCGGTTGCGCATGATCGAGGGCAACTTCCCGAAGTACGAGACCCTTCTGCCCAGCGAGTATCCAAACCAACTGGTCTGTGACCGGGAGTCCCTGTTGGAGACGATTCGCCGCATGGAGTTGGTCGCCGAGGATCACTATCCCATCAGGCTCACCATCACCGAGGGGGGAGCGGAGGTGAACGTCATACGGCAGGACGTGGGGCGCGCCACCGACCATGTGGAAGGGGAGTTCCAGGGAGAGAGCAGCAGTTTGACCGTGGCTTTCAACCCGAGGTATCTGGCTGACGGGGTGGTGGCTACCGGCGCCGAGAAGGTGCGGTTGCGCATAATCGACGGAATGAAGCCCAGCGTGATAGACGACCCTGACCGAAAAGAGTTCCTCTACCTTTTGATGCCGGTCAACGTGTAGATGGCGCTGGCCTGGCTGGCGTTGGCGGGGTTTCGCTCCTACCCGGAGTTACGTTGGACGCCGTCGGCGGGGGTCAATCTCGTGGTCGGCGGAAACGGAGTAGGCAAGACCAACCTGCTGGAGGCGGTGGGGATGTTGTTCACGGGCACCTCCTTCCGAGGAGCGCCTGACCGGGCGCTGGTCGCAGTCGGCAGGGATGCGGCGGCAGTCAGGGGAGGGACCGATGACCCCGCGCCGCACACCATAGAACTGGTCGTGCACCGGACGGAGCGACGACGCCTGCTGCTCAACGGATCCCGCCCCGCCCGGGTGAGCGAATTGGCAGGGGCCGGGAGGGTGCTGGTGTTCATCCCCGAGCATCTCGAGTTGGTGAAGGGCGGTCCCGCCCGGCGGCGGGATTGGCTGGACGAGACCGCGGGTTTGCTGTGGCCCCTGGCCCGGGCTGACCAGGCTGAATATCAGAAGACGCTGCGTCATCGCAACGCCTTCCTGAAGACGGGGGACAGGGAGGATCGCGTGACGCTGGAAGTTTGGGACCACCGGCTTGCAACCTCTGGGGCAAGGGTGATGGCAGCCCGGGCCCGGGCCTTCCGCCAGGTGGCGAATCCAGTGACGCAAGCCGTGTCGGCCATTGCCGGAATGACCGAGCAGATGTCAATTGACTACCGGTCCGACTGGGGCGGCAGGCTTGACCCGACCGTGGCTGCGAAAGAGTGGGAGCGTTGTCTGCAGAAAGCGTTGGAGGGACGCCGTAACCGGGATTTCCTGGTCGGCTCCACCACGGTAGGCCTTCACCGGGATGAGCCCATCCTGACCCTGAACCACCAGGACGCGCGCCTCTATGCCAGCCAGGGTGAACAGCGGACACTGGCCTTGGCGCTCCGCCTGGGCGTCTTCGAGGCAGTGGAGGAGGCCGCCGGTTCTCCCCCCATCCTGGTGTTGGATGATGTGTTCAGCGAACTGGACCGGGACCGGGCCGAGGCGCTGGTGGAGTGGCTACCCGTCACCCAGATTTTCATCTCGGCGGTGGAGGAGGAGAAGACGCCGATCGGAGGGGATGTGTGGCAGGTTACGCCGGGATCCCTCCGGTGAGCCGCTCGCCTTCGGACCCGATTCCCGCGGGGCATCATGTGGAGGAGACCCTGGCAAAGATGGGGATCCCCACGGTTGCGGCCAATCTGCGAATTCGCCGGGACTGGAAGGACCTCGTCCCGAGACAATGGCGTGACAAGGCCCGGCCCATGGTATTGGAGGAGGGATGCCTGGTAGTGGAGGTACCCTCGCAGATGGACGCAGCCCTGCTTCGGTACGGAACCGCCGCCCTGACCGAGCAGGTGAACGCCGGGCTGGGCTCGCGGGTAGTGACGAGTGTGAAAATAACCACACCGCGGGCTTGAGTGAGTAAAACCCCAGGTCAAGGGCCAATTGAGGTCGCAAGACTGGGAAAGATAATGCAGAGATTGTCACAGGGTCCTGCTAAAATTGTTCAGTGTGGCCAGGGGTCGCCCACCCACCTCGTCGGGCGACCCGGCGCCGCCGGTTCGCAAAAGAAGGCATCGAGCAGACAGTGACTATCACAGAGCGTTACTCCGCGAAGGACATCGTCGTCCTAGAGGGCCTGGAAGCGGTACGGCGCCGGCCCAGCATGTACATCGGATCGACCGGTCCGAGAGGGCTTCACCACCTGGTATGGGAGGTGGTGGACAACGCCATCGACGAGGCGATGGCCGGACATTGCACGTTGATCGACGTGACCCTGCAGAAGGATGGATCGGTACGGGTCTCCGACAACGGAAGAGGTATCCCGGTGGGCCTCCACACCCAGACGAGGATGTCGGCTCTCACCACCGTGCTCACCGTGCTGCACGCCGGGGGCAAATTCGAGAAGGGGTCCTATCAAGTGTCCGGCGGCCTCCACGGGGTGGGCGTGTCGGTGGTCAACGCCCTCTCGGAGCGCTTGGACGCCGAGGTTCGCAGGGAGGGCCGGATATGGACCCAGACCTTTGAGAAAGGCTTGCCGATGGGGAAGGTCGAGAAGGGCCGGCGGGTGGCCCGGACGGGTACCACCATCACCTTTCTCCCCGACACCGAGATCTTCCAGGAGATACGTACCTTCTCCCGGGCCACCGTGGCCTCCCGGCTGCGGGAATTGGCTTACCTGAACCGCAACCTACAGATCAGGTTGACCGATGCCAGGGAGGCCCCGGCCCACACCGAGACCTTCCGGTACAAAGGAGGGATTCGTGATTTCGTTGCTCATCTGAATAGGAAGAACGACGTTGTGAACGCCCGTCAGATAGTGGTGGAGGATCAGGACGAGGATGCCGAGATGGAGGTGGCCCTGCAGTGGACCACCGCCTACCAGGAGAACGTGCTCTCATTCGTAAACAACATCAGGACCGCCGAGGGGGGGACCCACGAGGAGGGATTCCGCCGCGCCCTGACCAAGGTCGCCAATGAATTCGGCCGGGCCAAGAACCTCATCAAGGAGAAGGAGTCCAACCTGACCGGAGAGGACGCCCGGGAAGGGTTGACCGCGGTGCTGTCGGTGAGGGTGAAGAACCCTCAGTTCGAGGGCCAGACCAAGACCAAACTGGGTAACACCGAGATCCGGTCCTATGTGGAGAAGGCTCTCAACAAGGCCCTCCCGGAGTGGTTGGAGAAGCACTCACCGGAGGCCCGGGCCATCATAACCAAGGCGCTAGGGGCGGCCAAGGCTCGGGAAGCGGCCCGCAAGGCCCGAGAGCTGACCCGGCGCAAGTCACTCCTCGAATCGACCAGCCTGCCCGGGAAGCTGGTGGACTGCTCCAGCCGGGATCCCTCCGAGAGCGAGTTGTTCATAGTGGAGGGAAACTCGGCGGCCGGACCGGCGAAGCAGGCCCGCGACTCGCGGGTTCAGGCCATCCTGCCCATCCGGGGGAAGATTCTCAACGTGGAGAGAGCCCGGTTGGGGAAAGCGCTGATGAACAAGGAAGTGCGGTCGATCATCACCGCGGTGGGGACCGGAATCGGAGAGGAATTCGACATCGAGAAGTGCCGCTACCACAAGATCGTCCTGCTCACTGACGCCGACGTGGACGGCTCCCATATCCGCACCCTGCTGCTCACTCTTTTCTTCCGCAACATGCGGGGACTGCTGGAAACCGGTTACATCTACATCGCCCAGCCTCCCCTCTACCGGGTCAAGCGGGGGGCCAAGGTGATCTACCTGAAGAACGATGCGGAGTTGGAGGCCATGCGGCGCAAGCACCCCAGGATCAACCCCACCCGCTTCAAGGGGCTGGGAGAGATGAATCCCGATGAGTTGTGGGACACCACCATGAACCCCAAGACCCGAACCCTCCTGCGGGTGCAGACCAACAACCTGGCCGCGGTGATGGAGGAAAACGAACTGTTCCGGACTCTGATGGGCGATGACGTCCCCGCCCGGCGAGAGTACATCAGGACCCACGCCTCCGACATCCGCTTTCTCGACGTATGACCGAGGAGACGCCTCCCCTGAATCCCACTCTCTACATGGGTCCTGAGATCGGCCTGACCGAGGAGATGTCGCAGTCCTTCATGGACTACGCCATGTCGGTGATCATTTCCCGGGCATTGCCCGACGTGCGGGACGGACTGAAGCCGGTGCAACGCAGGATCATCTACTCCATGAACCAGGCCAACCTGGCGCCGAATGGCCGGCACCGCAAGTGCGCCACGGTGGTGGGAGACGTCATGGCCCGATTCCATCCCCACGGCGACCAGGCGATCTATGACGCCCTGGTCCGTCTGGGCCAGGACTTCAGCCTCGGCCACCCCTTGGTGGACCCGCAGGGAAACTTCGGCAGCGTCGAGGACCCGCCGGGCCAGATGCGCTACACCGAGTGCCGGCTGTCGGAGATCGCCATGTCGATGCTGGAGGGCATCGACGAGGACACGGTGGACTTCGTGGAGAACTACGACGGGGAACATCGCGAGCCGGTGGTGCTCCCCTCGCGCTACCCCAATCTGCTGGTGAACGGGGCCCAGGGAATCGCGGTGGGGATGGCCACCAACATCCCTCCCCACAATCTGGGCGAGGTGATAGACGCCTGCATTTATCTGTTGGACAATCCGGATTGTCCGCCTGACGACCTTCTGAAGTACGTCAGGGGGCCGGACTTCCCTTCCGGGGGAGAGATCGTGGCCGACGACGCCGTGAAGCAGGCTCTGATCACCGGACGGGGTTCGGTCAAGGTGAGAGCGGTTGCCGAGCCCACCGAGATCCGGCCGGGGCGCACGGCGATAGTGGTAACCGAGCTTCCATACCAGGTCTCCCAGGACCGAGTGTTGAAGAAGATCGCCGACCTGGTTAACCAGAAGGAGATAACGGGGATCGCCGATCTCCGCAACGAGTCCTCGTCGCGGGTAGGCACACGGCTGGTCATCGAGTTGAAGAGGGGCGCCGTCCCCGAGGTGATCCAGAACCAGCTCTACAAGCGGACCCAACTCCAGAGCAACTTCGGGGTGAACATGGTGGCGCTGGTGGACGGCGTTCCCCGCACCATGGGCATCGCGGAGGCCCTCGGTCACTATCTCGACCAGCAGATGGAGGTGGTGGAACGGAGGACCCGGTTCCGGCTCGAAAAGGCCTCGGCTCGCGCCCACATCCTGGAGGGCCTTTGCATCGCGGTGGACAATATCACCGAGGTAATAGCGGTGATTCGCTCCTCGGCAAACACCCCCGAGGCGCGTTCTCGCCTGGCAGACCGGTTCGAACTCTCCGAGATCCAGGCCAACGCCATCCTGGAGATGCCGCTCAGGCGCCTCACGGCCCTCGAGTCCGAGAAGCTGGCCGCAGAGCTCGCCCGGCTTTTGGAGGTGATAGCCGACCTGGAGGACATCCTGGCCAAGCCTCCCCGCCGATGGGCCATCATCCGCGACACCCTCAAGGAGGTCCGACAGAAACATGCCGTGACCCGCCGCAGCAGGCTGATAGGTGAACTGGGCGAGATGTCGATTGAGGACCTGATTGCCGACGAGGAGTTGATCGTCACCGTCTCTCGGAGCGGATACGTGAAGTCCGTGAATGCCAAGTCCTATCGCACCCAGGGGCGGGGCGGTCGGGGCGTGAAAGCCGCCGGGCTGGCCGAGGACGATGTTGTCTCGCACCTGGTGCACACGACTGCCCACTCCTACTTGCTGTTTTTCACCAACCGGGGAGTGGTTCACCGGTTGCGAGCCCACGAGATACCCCGCCAATCACGAACCGGTAAGGGGGTGCTGGCCCATGCCGTGCTGCCCATCGAGCCGGAGGAGCGGATCGAAGCGATCATCGACACCCGCGACTATGAGACGGTCAAATACCTGGTGATGGTCACCCGCCAGGGGATGGTGAAGAAAACCGAGCTCAAGGCCTATGAATCCCAGTACAAGACCCTTCGGGCCATCAACCTCTCGCCAGGGGACGAATTGGTGGCGGTGCGTAGCACCAACGGGGATAACGACTTGTTGCTGTTCACCGAGAAGGGGCAGGGCCTCCGCTTTCACGAAAGCGGCATTCGTGCACTGGGAAGAGCCACCCGCGGAGTAATAGGGATCCGTTTGCTGGAGAATGACCGCGTGGTGGGGGCCTGCTCGGACATGGAGGGCGACGAGGTGCTGCTGGTCACTTCCAAGGGGTTCGCCAAGCGCACCAAGATGAGCCTGTTTCCGCTGCGCAACAGAAGAGGACAAGGTGTTATCGCCATCAAGCTGTCCAGGGCAAGAGGGGTGCTGGTGGGCGCCCGGGCGGTGGGTCCCGAGACAGAGGTGATGCTTATCTCCTCGCGGGGAATCGCCATCCGCACCGAGGTTTCCTCGGTGAGCACTCAGGGTCGTTACGCCACGGGGGTGAAGGCGATGCAGGTGGGAGAGGACGAGACCCTGTCGGCGTTCGAGATCGTTCCCACCGAGAACGGGGACGGCTGACCGGGCGGCGGCGGTAACAGCGGCGCACCGGTAGTCTCTAGATGGTGTTGGACGCGCAGCCCACCCACTCGGTTCACCGGGTCCGGAGGATCATCCGTCGGGTGGATCCGTGGACGGTGCTAAAGGTTTCTTTCATCGTCTACCTGGTGGCGGCCTTCGGGTTCATGCTGGCTTCGGTGATGTTCTGGGAGGTTGTTGAGAGATCGGGCATTCCCCAGAAGATCACCGACTTCCTGATCCAGATCACCCTGCTGGATGAGGGCGAGGCGCCGTTCTCGAACACCGAGCAGTTCATCCGCCTCTCGGCGATTCTGGCAGTGGCATGGGCGGTGCTGTCCAGCGGGCTTACCACCCTCGGGGCCATCATGTACAACCTGGTGGCCGACGTGGTGGGGGGAGTGGAGGTGGTGCTGCTGGAGGAGAACGTGGTCCCGGTGCTGGTAGCCGCCCCTCCCTCCGAAGCGGTCCGGGTCGAGCCGTTCTCCTCTACCGAGCAATCCGGTCCCGCCGGCCCCGATCAGCCCACCATGCTGGTGGAGTCGGAGTAACTCCACGCCTGATGGGGTGGGGCTTATTTCCCCTAGCCCGGCGGGGCAGCCTCAAAGGAGGCCGCTGGTGTCCTCCACGTCTTCCTCTCTCATCAGCATGGCCGGCAGGATGGCCAGAAGGGAAAGGAATCCCGTGATCATGAAGAGATTCTGGAACACGGTGACGCCCGCTCCTATCAAAACGGCCTCGGTCTCCTCGAAGGTCGGTCCAAGGGCCACGTCGCCGGTGAGACTGTAAAAGCGTTCTATGCCCCAGGCGGACAGGGCCGCCAGCCCCAGCGCCATCCCCACCATTCGCGACGCCGTGACCAACGAGGCGGCCGCGCCCCAATAGTGGCTCGGGGCCGCGCTCAGGGCGCTGACCCCGATGGGCGGGATGACCAACCCGAAGCCGAAACCCGCCATGACCAGGGGCATTGTCAGCCGGAGTTCTTCCACCTGGGCCTCCCAGCCACTCATGATCAACAAGCCCGCTCCCATGAACGCCAGGCCGACGATGCACACCGATCTCACTCCGGCCCACCGCAGGATGTACCCTCCCACCACCGCACCCACGGGAATGGCTGCCGTCAGACGCAGCAATTGGAGGACGCTGTCCAAGGCTCCTTTCTCCATGACGGTGGCCGCCATTAGCGGCACTGCCACCAGGGCGATGATCAGGGCCACCCCTACCAGGAACTGGGTGGTGTTGGAGGAGAGGAACGCCCTGGACCTGTACAGGAAGGGCGCCAGCAGAGGCTGGACGGACCGTTTCTCCACCAATACCAATGCGACCACCAGGAGCGCTCCCACGGCTACCAGGAGATACGGGACTACGGACTCTCCCGAGAAGATGGCGCGCTGGGACAGCCCGGCGGTTAGGAAGATCAGGGACGCCCCGAGCACAAGCGCCCCGAAGTAGTCCATCTTGGCGGCGGGATTGGGACGATTCGGCAAGATGGCCATGATCCCGATGAGAATGAAGCTCTGGGGTATGTCCAGCCAGAATATCCACCGCCAGCCGAGCAACTCGATGATGGCTCCTCCGTAGAGGGGACCCAACACCGATCCGGCTTCGGCGGCCGCGGCCACCAGTCCTATGGCAACCCCTCTTCTCTGCGGCGACACCGCGGCCACGGCCATCGCCAGACCTATGGGCACGGTGGCGCCTCCCCCGACGGCCTGGATCACCCTGGCCGAGACAATCCATTCGAAGTTCGGCGCCAGCGCCACGAACAACGACCCTATTGAGAACAGGACAAGGGCCGCCTGAAACATCTTTATCCGGCCGTGGACATCGGACAGGCGCCCGCCCAGCGGCATGGCCACCGTGTAGGCGACCAGGTACGCGGTTACGATCCACGACGCCCTGTCCAGGTCGGTGAGGGGGATCTCCAAGTCCACCATGACGCCTGGCAAGGCGGCCACCACAACAGTCTGATCCAGGGCGGTCGAAAACACCCCCAGGCAGATGATCGCCAGTACACCCGACTCGGAGGATGCGATGGATGTGAAGCGCTGCCTAACGCCCTTCACTGCCCGGATCCGAGGTCCGGGAGTTGGATGTCGACGGCAACGTCGATGCCTTCGATGACCAGGAGACGGACGGTTTCGGGTGCGTCGTCGTTATAGATCTGCCCGGCGATCCGTATTTGTTTCAAGGCGTGGTCGGTTTCGTCGATCCACAGATTCAGGCTCACCGCATGGCCAGGGTCAACGGACGAGATGAGGTCCGACAACTGCTCGGATGACAGGGTTCCGTCAACGCGAATCGTCTGGGCGCCGTCCAGAGACTCCTTACCGGCGACAACCGCTCCGTCCTTGATGGTGTTGAGCAGATCGCGCAGAGTGAAACCCAAGCCCGCGAAATTGAAGGGCACCTGGTCCACGGGGAGAGGGTTCCACGGTGCGTCGGCGGAGAGCTTGATGTACGCCTCCTCTCCGACCGCCATCATCTCTATCTCCACGAACCCGAATCCCGGAGCCTCCACGTCCACCACCATCCTGAAGCTGTCGGGCGCCTCCGTCTCGGTCTCCATCCTCTTGAAGGTGGTCCCGAAGAATTTGGCGCCGGACTCCAGTTCGTCGACCATGCTGAACTTTGCTGTCGACATGCCGGCCATCACCTCTCCGGCACCGGTGAGCAGGGCGTCCAAATCGACGTCTGGCGCGGGTTCGGGCTCAGGCTCCGTTCCGCAGGCAGCCATCAAAAACAGTAGAGCCAGCGTCGAAATGGTGATCGACAACCCACGGCAAAGTGACTTGGACAGGTTCATCTCCTTGACTCGACCATCCGGCCGCCATGCGGCTGTCTCACGTGGGTGGGGCCTGGTGCGTGCCTGTAACGTCACACCCGTTGGCCGTGGCGCCAAAGGCCTGTTCCTGAGCACATCTCCAGTGTAACCTGCCCTTTGCCCGCCACCAGTGGCATCCCACTCCGAATATCACTTACCAACCTAGGGCCTTGTGGAATCCCAAACGGACCGGGCGCCCGCCGAGAAACCCGTATCGTCCCAATGCTGCCCTCGTGGGAACGTCGACGTCAAAACTCGGACAGGCCACCGATGCGGTGGGCCCACCTGGATTTGAACCAGGGACCTCATCCTTATCAGGGATGCGCTCTAACCAACCTGAGCTATGAGCCCGGAAAAACTACATCCTAACCCTGTTGATTTCCGGCAGGGACCGGTTTTGGCCGACCCTCTTCCGGGTTGTCCATGAACCCTGGTTCTTCCCTGGCAGCAGTTGCAGGCCCCAAAGGGGCCGCCCGCAACTATCGTTCGGAGGGACCGGTCCGGGATGGTAGGAACACAGGCGTAGAGTTGAGATGATGAGGCAGGCAGGGGCGGTTGTGGTTGGCGCCGG
>JAPPKR010000024.1 GCA_028819835.1 bacterium
TGTTCTCGGAGGTGATCGGTTATGAGCCTTGCGAGCTGTGTTGGTACCAGCGGATAACCATGTACCCCATGGTGGTGATCTTCGGGGTGGATCTCCTGGGCCCCGACGGCGATTCCCGTGTCCGCCGGTACGCGCTCCCTCTGGCGGTAGCGGGATTGGCGATCAGTGTTTATCACTACCTGGTGCAGGTCTTTCCGGATGCCGGCGCCGGGGTGTGCGGGATGGGAGTGCCGTGTTCGGCGCGTTACGTCGAGGAATTCGGGTTCGTGTCCATCCCCTTCATGGCCGGAGCAGTGTTCGCCCTGATCGTCGCTATTCTCTTGGCTTTCGGGAAGCCGGTCTCCACGGGAGAAACAGCAGATGGCGGCTAAGAGCAGAAACAAACTAGTGATCATCCTGGGAGCGGGGGTCGCGGTGTTGGTCGCCGGGCTGGTGGCGTTCTTCACGGTGGCCGGATCCGATCCGGAGACCGCAGAGGTCACCGTCCAGGGGGACCCCGTCCCGGTGCTGGCGGGGAATGCCCCCGTCGGCCAGGACATCGCCTTCGGATGGGATGCGCCGACGGTGACCGGTTCCGACTGGAGAGGCAATCCTGTCGCCATCGATCCGGCTGACGGGCGTCCCAAGGTGATTGTGTTCCTTGCCCACTGGTGCCCTCACTGTCAGGCGGAAGTCCCTCAAATCCAGGCGTGGCTCAACCAAACGGGCGGAACCCCCGAGGTGGATCTCTACGCGGTGGCGACTTCAATCAACCGGTCCCGGCCCAACTGGCCCCCCAGCGACTGGCTGGAGAGAGAAGGGTGGACCTCGCCCACCATCATGGACCTGAACAACCGGGTATCCACGGCGTATGGCTTGTCGGCCTTCCCCTACTGGGTGGCCGTCAACTCAGAGGGCAAGGTGGTGTACCGCGTGGCGGCGGGCATCGGGGTGGAAGGGCTTCTGACCCTCCAGCAGCTTGCAACCCAGAGCATGGCGGAACTCCAGGAGTTGGTCGGGCAGACCGGAGGTTGAACCGGGCCGGCGCCTACCGCTGGTCGTCCAGGCTGTTCACCTTGGCCAGGCGGCGCAGATAAGCCTCCTCCCGGATCAGTTGGGCCCCCAGGAAGGCTGTGACCAACTCTTCGGCGAGAGCCGGTCCTATCACCCTGCTGCCCAGACAAAGGAGGTTCATGTCGTCGTGTTCCACCGCCTGACGGGCCGTGTAGGTGTCGTGTGCGATCGAGCCCCGTACGCCTCTGACCTTGTTGGCCACGATCGAAGCGCCTGCACCGCTCCCGCAGATCATGATTCCCCGATCCGCCCGGCCCTCCGTGATCGCATGGGCGACCGCCAGCGTGTAGTCGGGATAATCCACGCGGTCGTCGCTATGGGTGCCGAGATCGAACACGGTGTGACCCTGCTGGGCAAGAAACCCGGTTAGCTGCTGCTTCAGCGGAAAGCCCGCATGGTCGGCGCCTATCGCCACCCTCATATGTTTCTCCTGTCACCGAAGACGTACCGAGAGAGGCTACAGCACGGGAGCCGAGCGTCCGGTGACCCCGGACGGGGCACGGCCGGTGCTCCGCCTCAGGCCGTCCGGTTCGTACAATCAGGGTTGAAGTGAGCGAGATAGTCCTGGAAGGCGGGGTTCCCCTGCGGGGTTCGGTGGGAGTGCTGGGGGCCAAGAACGCCGTGTTGCAGCAGATGATCAGCACCCTGATCTGTCCCGGATGGCATCGCCTTTCCAATGTGCCCGACATCGCCGACGTGCGGGCATTGATGGAAGTGATGGAGCACCTGGGCGTGAGGTGTGATCTGTCCGACAAGGAGTTGGCGATGGTGGTGCCGGAACGGATGAGCGTGGAGGCGCCCCTGGAGTTGGTCCGCTCCATGAGGGCCTCCATTTTGCTGCTGGGTCCCCTGCTCACCAGGTTTGGCGAGGCCAAGGTCCCCTTGCCGGGCGGAGACGACCTGGGCGCCCGTCCGGTGGACATGCACCTGAACGGTCTGCGGCAGATGGGCGCCGAGTTGGAGTTGGTGCACGGGGTGCTGGTGGGAAGGGCTCCCCGCGGCCTGGAGGGAACCGAGGTCGAACTTCCCTTCCCGAGTGTGGGCGCCACCCAGAACCTGATGATGGCAGCGGTGATGGCCAGGGGGGACT
>JAPPKR010000184.1 GCA_028819835.1 bacterium
CCCTTGCAAAAGACGCCAGGAAGGGAATGGTCCCGCCCTCCCCCTTCTCCACCGGCCGAACCCCCCATGCCGCCTCCAAACCCTGTCGCCAGGCATCGATGGCGGGGTGGGAGGGGACCTGCTGGAAGCCCTCCGCCTCCTCGACGAAGTCCACGCTCAACTGCGCTCCCCATGGCAGGTTCTCCCCAAGGTGGTCCGAGAGGGCCTGCCGGGCCGACTCCGGGTCCTGTCCCGGGGCGGTGCGCACGCTCACTTTCGCCCTGGCCACGGGCACCAGCAGGTTTATCGCCTCCGATATGGGAGGGGCGTCCACCGCCAGCACCGAGATCGCCGGCTTGGTCCACAGCCGCGACGCCGCCGAACCGGTCCCGATGGTCTCCAAGCCGGCTACCGCTCCCAGGTTCTCGGCCAGGTCGTCCACCGGCATCTCGAGATCGGTCACGTCGCTTCGGACCAGGCCCTTCACCGCAACCTCGCCTTCTTCGTCGTGAAGAGTGGAGAGGAGGCGGACCAGGGTGGTTATGGCGTCGGGGAACAACCCGCCGAAGACACCGGAGTGCCCTCCGAGTCGGGCGGTGCGGACCTCCACATTGCACCCCACCAGTCCGCGGAGGGAAGTGGTGATGGCCGGAACCCCCACCGCCCAGTTGCTGGCGTCGGCTATCACCACCGCATCGCAGGCCAGCACTTCTTCATAGCGCTCCAAGAAGGCCTCCAGGTTGGGCGAGCCGATCTCCTCCTCCCCCTCCAGGAACACTTTCATCCCCACGGGTGGCGACCCGCCGAACGCCCTGGCTGCCCCCAGATGTGCGATCACCCCGCACTTGTCATCGGCTGTCCCCCGCCCGTACATGCGACCCTCCTTAACCACCGCATCGAAGGGTTCGGTGCCCCACACATCAAGGTCGCCGACCGGCTGGACGTCGTAGTGGGCGTAGAGCAGCACGGTTGGGGCGCCCTCGGGGCCGGGCAGATGGCCGTACACGGCCGGATGCGCCCCTTCGACCTCCAGCAACCGGACGTCCCGGTACCCCGATTCCGCCAGGAGCCGGGCACACTCCTCCCCGGCCCGTCTCACCTCTCCGGCGTGGGGCGCCGAAGCGCTGATCGAGGGAATGGACACCAACCCGGCCAGGTGCTCAACCAGTTCGGGAAAGAAGGAAGAGACCGCTTCCCGCAAGTCCTGGTGTGAGGGGGAACCCCCGCTCATCGCCACTCCCACCCGGTCTTGACTGCACCTCCTGCTACGTTGCACCGCATACCGGCAAGATTACCCAGGCCGGGCGGGGGTTGGCCAAAGGAACGCCGACCCGCCATCATCTAGAGGTACGGTGAATTTGAGACTGGCAGGCATCCCGCTCCGGGTGAAGCCCTCCTTCCTGGTGGTTGTGTGCCTGTTGGGGATGCCGATCGTCCGGAATCCCACGGTCGAGCCTCCCGAACTCATCGGGCGGCTGGCAATTTGGGTCGGGGTGGTGCTCGTGTCGGTGATCATCCACGAGTTGGGACACGCCCTCCTGGCCCGGCGATTCGGGGCCGAGGTGACCATGGAACTGTGGGCCCTGGGGGGGCTCACCACCTGGCAGCCCGTCTCGCGGCCGATCACCCCCACCAGGCGGGCGGCCATAGCTGCTGCCGGGTCGGGGCTGGGATTGGTGGTGGGCGGCGCCGTGTACCCGCTGTGGAAGATGGCGGGGCCGCCGGTCGGTCTGGTCTCCCTGGCCTTGGGCTGGATCGTCTGGGTGAACCTGGGCTGGGGCCTGATCAACTGGTTGCCGATCCGCCTCCTCGACGGCGGCCACATATTCCGTGGCGTCATCGACGCGCTGTGGCCGAAGCGCGCCGACCGGATCGCCAACCTGTTCTTCCTCTTCTCCTCGGCGGCGGCCGCCATCGCAGCCTTCCGTCTGAGGTTCCCGATAGCCGGCCTGTTCGCCGCCTTCATGCTCGTCATGGAGGTTCGACAACTGCTGGGGGCGGCGCCCCGGACCACCCGGCCTCCGCCGCCTCCTCCTCCCGAGCGCTTCCTGCTCGACCCACCCCCTCCCTCTGATCCGGCCAGCCCGGAGAGCGGACCGTCCCGATAAGGTATGTAGCGACATGGACTTCTCATATACCCCCAAGGTCGAGGCTC
>JAPPKR010000111.1 GCA_028819835.1 bacterium
GGCCCTTTACTCTCTTTCCACCTTCTTCCTGATCAACGAGGGATTCAAGAAGGCGATTAGGTGGATGCCGAAACGAGTCACCAAGAAGACAGATATCAGAAAGGTGGCCGGGGCGGCGGGAAGGGCCTGATCTCCGACCTCACCGATCGCGGTCTAGGAAGGTGGGACTAGAGGACGTGTCGAGTGGTCTGGTACACGGTCCGGATCGCGAAGTTGGAGCGCAGGCGGGCCACGCCGGGAAGGCGAGACAGGTGCCGATTGTGGATCCGCTCGAAGTCCCGGTGGTCCTTCACCGCCAGGTGCAGCAGGTAGTCGGCGTCACCGGCCACCAGGTGACACGACATAACCTCGGGGCAGTCCCTCACTCCCGTCTCGAAGCGCCTCAGCCACTCCTCGCTCTGGCTCACCAGGGACACCTCCACGAAGACGTCCAGGTCGCGGCCGATCGCCTCCGTGTCGAGGATCGCCACGTACCCGTCGATAACACCTTCGGCCTCCAGGCGACGCACCCGGCGATGGCATGCCGATACGGAGAGCCCGACCCGGGAGGCCAGTTCGGAACGAGACACGCGCCCGTCGGCTTGGAGTTCGTTGAGGATGAGGCGATCGATGGAGTCAAATAAAGGCATAAAACGATATGATGCTCACAGCCTAGCTTCACCGCCACATCTTTGCGTGGTTTGTCAATTAATTGTCAATATGTCCCCCCATTACTCCAAAACGCGCTATATCATTGCATTTGCAGCCTCGGAGGCGAGAGGGCTCTATGCGAATAGGCGTTCCCAAGGAGATCAAGAACGAGGAGCGCCGCGTCGGCCTCACACCCGAGAGCGTCGCGGAGGTGACGGATCGAGGCCACGAGGTCTTCGTGGAACACCGCGCAGGCGTGGGAGCAGGGTTCAGCGACGCGGAGTACGTTGCCTGCGGGGCGCGGATTCTCGACACGGCGGACGAGGTGTTCGAGGCGGGGGAGCTCATCGTCAAGGTCAAAGAGCCACTGGCGGTGGAGCGAGCCCGGCTACGGCGCCACCACACCCTCTTCACATACCTGCACCTTGCTCCTCATCCCGGGCAAGCCCGCGATCTGGTGGCCAGCGGGGCCACGGCTATCGCTTACGAGTCGGTGACCGACCGAGCGGGCCGACTCCCGCTGCTGGCACCCATGTCCCAGGTGGCGGGGCGGATGGCCGTCCAGGCCGGGGCTCGATGCCTGGAAGCCTCCGCCGGCGGACGGGGCGTGCTGCTCGGCGGCGTTCCGGGAGTGGCCGCCGCCCATGTCGTGGTGATCGGCGGAGGGGTAGTCGGGCGCAACGCGGTGGAGATGGCGCTCGGACTCGGCGCCGACGTGACCGTGCTCGACCGTGATGCAGCCGCTCTCGAGTCCCTTGCCTCCCGGTTCGGACCGGCGGTGCGCACCCTCTACTCAACCCCCCGCACCCTGGCTCAACTCGTCCCCACCGCCGACCTGGTGATAGGGGCGGTGCTGCTCCCCGGGGCCCGGACACCCCGCCTGATCACCACCACGATGGTCAAACAAATGCGGCCCGGCTCGGTGATCGTGGACGTCGCCATCGACCAGGGCGGCTGCGCCGAGACTTCGCGGCCCACCACCCACGCGGATCCGACCTACATCGTCGACGGCGTCGTGCACTATTGCGTCACCAACATGCCCGGCGCCGTCCCCCGCACGTCCACCCAGGCCCTCAACAATGTCACACTCCCCTACGTGCTCAAACTGGCGGACATGGGACCGATAGAAGCCATCCGAGCCGACCCGGGTCTCCAGAACGGCATGAGCGTGCGGCGAGGTCACATCACCGAGCCTGCCGTGGCCGACGCTCTGGGCTTCCCCTACACACCGCCGCTGGAGACGCTCGACTGAATCCGTCCCCTCGGCCCCGGGAATGCCGGCGGTCAGGCCATCCTCAACCCACGTTCGGCGGATCAAGCCCCCAATGCCGGTTGGTAGGAGTCCAAGAACACCTCCCTGCCCTCGCGGGAGGAGTCGTAGATGGCCATGATGATCGCCAGCGGCACCCGGGCGTCCTCTCCGGTGAGGACCGGATCGCGGTCCTCGCGGATGGCGTCCACCATGTCCTGGAGTTGGATCCGGTGGCGCGACTGGGGAT
>JAPPKR010000031.1 GCA_028819835.1 bacterium
CTCCCCGGACGTCCTTGTAGACGGTTGCCGCGATGTTCACACACCGCACCATGTCTGAGAAGTTGGAGCTGTTAACGGAGTCGGTTCCCAGCGACACCGGGACGCCGGCGTCCAACAACTCGGGGAGTCGTCCTCCCCTCCCCGTGTTGCCTCCGGCTTTCATCACCGTGCTGGGACAGACCACAACCGCCGCCCCGGATTCGGCGATCAGCTCGATCTCTCGCTCAGTCAGGTCCATGCAATGGGAGAGCAGCAGGTTGGGACCGAGTACGCCAAGCTCCGCCAGGCGTTCGGTCGGCGCGGTACCCGGGGCTCCGGCGCTGCCGGTGTGATGGAGCGTCAGGGCGGTCCCGTAGCGGTCGGCGATCCTCTTGGCGCCTATCAGCAACTCCGGGCTGCAGAACTCCAGCGAGAACGGCATCGCCCAAGCCCGAACCAGTCCTGACAGGCGTCCGTCCAGTGCGTTGATGGACGCCTCCGTACGATCAAGCGCCTCGGCGGTGTCATAGACGGGAAGGTGCAGTCGGTTCTCCCGGTCCTGGACCTGTTCCCCGATTATCACCCGGCATCCCGCCTGCTTGTAGGCCTCCAGGCACGCCTCAGGGAATTTGGTCGTGCCTGGATCCACTAGGGCGGTGGTTCCGGTTCCTAGCGTCTCCGCCAAGCCAAGCAACGTGGTGAGGTACTCCTCCTCCTCGGTCATCACTGATTGCATGGCAAAGACATGCCTTAACCGGTCGGGAACATCGTCGGGAAAGACGCCCCGGACAGAGTGTGCGTAGCTGATGTGCATGTGACCGTTCACGAATCCGGGCGTCACCACCTTGTCGGTGGCGTCGATTACCCGGTCCGCGCCGATGTGGCGGAGTTCGTCGGCCTTGCCGACGTGGCTTATATGACCATTCCGGATCACCACCGAGCCGTCTCGGATGACTCTTCTCCGATCATCCACCGTGATGACACATTGGGCCCGGTCGATCTTGAGACTGGAGTTGGTCATGCCGCCCTTCCAGCCCTCTACACGTGTCCCTGTTTCATCGGCTTTTCGCTCCCTGCTTGGCCAGTTCCCCCGTGTCCACCAGGTCCAGGGTCGCCATGTAATCCGGATCTTCATAGCGGCTGAGAAGGAACTTGTCCGTATAACCCGGAAGGTCACTTCCCAGCAAATGGCAGCCGACCAGTTCGGCGGCCGCGGTGCAGATCATGACCCCGTACCCCGACATCCCCGTCACCAGATAGAACCCCTCCGGACCCGCCGGTCCGATCAGGGGGAGGTTCTCCGGGGTTTTCATGACGTATGCGCCGTCCACGACCGAGTAGGGCAGTTGGTCGCGATAGCGGGCCAGAGAGGGAAGCATGGCCGCCATTCCTCGCAACACCGCCTCGGGAAACATGAAGTCCGGCCCGGGCGCCGGCCAGGTCGGCTCGTCCCGGACCTGTGGCCGGTAGTTCCAGAGAGCCTCGAAGAAGGGCGAATCCATGCCCCCTTCGGGCCGACCAAACACCGGGGTGGTTATCTCCCCCAGCAGCTCATGGAACCCTTCCGCGGCCAAGTCGGACTTCTCTGATTCACTCCAGTCGATATTCACCGGGTCCGTCCACAGGAGCATCGGAGCCTCACGGGGAAAAGCCCCGAGGTGGTCTCTGAACGAGACCTTGTGGTGAAGAGATGCATGTAACGGCAGCTCAACCCCCACCAGGCGCGCCAGTTGCTTGGACATAGGCCCGGCGGCGTTGACGACAGCCGGGACCGAGATCTGGGAGCCCGATCTCAACAACACGCCTGCCACGGTCCCCCTCAGGGTCTTGATGTCCACAACCTCATCGACCACAACCTCTGCTCCATGGGCCCTGGCCTGCTCCAGCATCCATACGCCCAATTGCTGGGCGCTGAACCAGCCACCCCGGCGAACGTGCAGCGCGCCCAGGGCTTTGTCGCTCAGGTACGGGAACCGGGCCAGGAGGGCCTCGGAAGTCTCGTAGACATCAAAACCCGTCTCCTCCTCGACGTCAACCGCCGTCCCTGCGATTCGAACCGGGCCCGCCCCATACCCCGAACTCGCTTTTGCTGCGCTGGTAAGAGACGCCAGTTGCCCGGGATCACCGGTCACGAAGAGGTATCCCCTCC
>JAPPKR010000198.1 GCA_028819835.1 bacterium
GATGGAGTCCGGCATGGTCAGGGAGGGGGGCGAGACGAAGTTGACCTTGGTCTGGCGAGCCCCGTAGGTGGCCAGCAGCTTCGCCAGGGAGTGAACGGTGCGGCCGTGTTTCAGATCCCCCACCATGGTGATGGCCAGGCCGTCCACCGTTCCCTTGGATTCCAGAATGGTGAACAGGTCCAAGAGAGCCTGGGTGGGGTGCTCGCCCACACCATCCCCGGCGCTGATCACCACCGGCTGGCGTCCGATCTTCTCGGCCAGCAGGTCCAGGTAGTGGGCCGCCATGTAGGAGGCGCCCACCTGGGGATGCCGAAGGGAGATCACGTCCGCGTAGCATCCCGCCGCCCTGACGGTGTCGGGAAGGTCCTCTCCCTTGTAGACCGAGGAGAACTGGATGCCGTTGGATGCGCCGATCACCTTGCCGCCCAACCGGAGCATGGCTGCCTGAAAGGACATGTCGGTCCGGGTGCTGGCCTCGAAGAAGAGCAGGGCGAGGACCTGACCGGTGGCGATCTCCACCACCCCCCGGTCACCCGAGCGAATCCGCTTCTTCAAGGTTGCGGCCGCCTCGAAGAGGATCTTGAGGTCCTCCCTGCCGAATTGCTCGACAGTCACGACATGCTTTCCGCGGAAGTCCCCGTCGATGGCGGGAGGTCGGTATGAATCCACGAAACCTGACGGGTCGATCTCCACGTACCCGTTTTCGTTGTAGCTCGTCTCATCCGGATCGGCGTGCCCCGTGTCGGTGGGATGATGGAGGGCAGACTCCGAATCCGCGGGGTCCGCAGGTCGAGGATGAAGGTCGTTGGCGGGTTCGTCCTCGGGGGCGCCGGCGAACAACTGCCTTTGGGAACTGGCGAGCATAGCAGTCACTGTGGTTGGCGCTCCGCTTCCCCCGTCATGTGAATGACCTCAAAGAAAACCCGGGAACCGTGGCTCGGTGGACAAGTCTGGCTGGTGGGCGGTTCCTCAAGTTATCTCCCTAGGTTATCACCTCCGAGGCGCGGAGGTAAAGCATCCCCCTACAGCCCGCCGACGCCGTGGGAATCGGGAATTCGCGATACGTACGGAGTCCCCATAGGCTCCCGTAGGTAGGCAACCACCTGACTCCGGCTTTGACGGCCGGAAGGAGTCGAGACCCAATGAAAACCGTCCTCAGAGGGTTCCAGTTCATCGTGTCCAAGGCGCCCTGGGCAGTGGTGCTGGTCACTCTGGTCCTTTTCGGGGTCTTCTTCCGCTTGTCCGGTCAGATCGTGATAGGGCAGGGCAACGAAGGCCTGTCCCCGGACAACCCGGAGTTGCTGGCTTCCGACCGGATCAGCGGCTTGTTCAGTGATGACGAAACCCAGGAAAGCGTCCTCCAGGTGATAGTCAGAAGGGAAGGCGGTGATGTCTTCACCAAGGAAGCCTTCGAGGTGGTGAGCGAAATCAACTCCGTCCTGGAGAGCGAGGCTCTCTCCGACAACCTTTCCTTCGTGCCGGGAAGGGGCGCCTGGTTCAGCTACCTCGACCCGGCGATTGCCATGGCGGCCAGGACGGACGCCTCGGTAGCCAGCGACCAGGACGTGAAGGACCTTTACTTGGCGGCAATGGCGGGGTCTGAGGCGAACCCGCGTTTGGCGTCGCTGATCAGCCAGAACAGCGACCCGCCGTCCGCCACGGCGGAGGCAGGCTTGGTCCTGGTGTTCACGAAAGTGCCGGTTGGGGTAGAAGAAGAGGATCTCGATGAAGCCATAGACAACGACTCGGAGGTGGCAAGGGCGTTGCGCGCCATACCCACCGCCGATGGGCTGGAAGTCATTCCCTTCAGCTTCAACCTGCTGTTCGAGGACTCCGGAGACGCCGGAAGCGAGATCGGGCGGCTGTTCGGGATGGCCGCGCTGATCATTCTGGTCATTCTCTGCTTTGTGTACTGGCTCAAACCGGCCGGGAGGGGCGCCCTTGTCCAATCGGGTCGCCGAACCCTGGCCGACACCCTCCTGACCCTCTTCACCATCTCCGCCGCCATCACGTTCATGCAGGGCATCGGGGTGCTGCTGGAAAAGCTTGGATTGATCGCCTCCTTCAACAACATCACCCAGATCATTCCCATCCTCCTGATCGGGCT
>JAPPKR010000113.1 GCA_028819835.1 bacterium
GGTGCCGGTGCCCACTACATGGACGATCTTGCTCTCTGCCAAGACTCCTCTCCTGATACGGGTCGGTACCAAGGTTAACCCGTCCAAGCGGCCTTGCCGTGCACCCAACCGGGAGAGCCGTTGCCCCGGGAGGACATGAGTCCCGCTATTGTTGTCCGCGCGTCTCACCGGAGTACACAGCCACGCCACAGACCCTCTTCGAAAAGGTATGGAACCGCCACCTGGTGCGGGAGGTCGAGGGCGAACCGGCCCTGCTCTACATCGACCTGCACCTGGTCCATGAGGTCACCTCGCCGCAGGCCTTCGACGGGCTCCGGCTGGCCGGACGGACGGTGCGCAGACCCGACCTGACCCTGGCCACCATCGACCACGGCGTGCCCACCACCGGGCGGGGGCTTCCCATCCGAGACCCTTTGTCCAAGAAGCAAATCGACGCCCTGGTTCACAACTGCGGGGAGTTCGGGATCACCCTGTACGGCCTGGATGACCCCCGCCAGGGCATCGTCCATGTGATCGGCCCCGAACAGGGAGCCACCCAGCCGGGCATGACCATCGTGTGCGGCGACTCCCACACATCTACCCACGGGGCGTTCGGCGCCCTGGCGTTCGGGATCGGCACCTCCGAGGTGGAACATGTCCTCGCCACCCAGACCCTCCCCCAACCCAAGCCCCGCTCGATGGCCATCACCATCGACGGGGAACTAGCCACCGGTGTGACCGCCAAGGACATCATCCTGGGGATCATCGCCCGGATAGGCACCGCCGGCGGGCAGGGACACGTCGTCGAATACCGGGGCTCGGCCATCGAGGGGCTCTCCATGGAAGGTCGGATGACGGTGTGCAACATGTCCATCGAGGCCGGCGCCCGGGCGGGGATGATCGCCCCCGACGAGACCACGTTCTCCTATCTGGAAGGACGCCCCCACGCTCCCCGCGGCTCCCAGTGGGACGAAGCCCTGTCGGAGTGGCGTTCACTCCCCACCGATCCGGGCGCGGCCTTCGACGCCGAAGTCCGCGTCGCCGCCGGTGATCTGAAGCCCTACGTGTCGTGGGGCACCAATCCCGGACAGACCGCGGCGGTCACCGATCACATACCGCATCCCGAGGAGTTCGACGATCCCCTGGAGCGGGACTCCACCATCCGCGCCCTTTCCTACATGGACCTGGCGCCCGGCACCCCCATCACCGAGATCACCATCGACCGGGTGTTCCTGGGCTCGTGCACCAACGCCCGGATCGAGGACCTGCGCGACGCCGCCGCCGTCGTCCGGGGAAAGAGGGTGCACCCGTCGGTCTCGGCCATGGTGGTGCCCGGTTCCGGACTGGTCAAGTTGCAGGCCGAGCGGGAGGGCCTCGACGCCGTGTTCGTCGACGCCGGGTTCGAGTGGCGGGACGCGGGTTGCTCGATGTGCCTGGGGATGAACCCGGACATACTCCTGCCGGGCGAGCGGTGCGCGTCCACTTCGAATCGCAACTTCGAGGGCCGCCAGGGCCAGGGCGGACGCACCCACCTGGTCTCCCCGGCCATGGCCGCCGCCGCGGCCGTCTCCGGCAGGTTCGTGGATATACGGGAGTGGGAGGAGCGCCGATGAGACCGGTCTCCGTGATAGACGGCGCCATGCTCCCCCTTCCCCGGGCGAACGTGGACACCGACCAGATCATGCCCAAGCAGTTCCTCAAACGAGTCGAGCGGACCGGCTACGGAGAGTTCCTGTTCTGGGACTGGAGACGCACCCGGGGCGGAGAACTCGATCCTGGCTTCGCACTCAACCAGGCCAGGTACCAGGACGCCAAGGTGCTGGTGGCCGGCCCCAACTTCGGGAGCGGCTCGTCGCGCGAACATGCACCCTGGGGCCTGCAGGACTGGGGATTCGAAGCCGTGATCGCTCCCTCCCTCGCCGACATTTTCCGCACCAACTGCACCAAGATTGGCTTGCTCCCCATCCAGCTTCCAGCGGAGGAGGTGTCTGTCCTCACCCGGCTCGCCACCGAACGCCCTGAAAGCCGGATCACCATCGACCTGGAGTCCCAGACGGTGGAGGCGCCCGGCCTCTCCACCACCTTCGAGATTGACGCCTTCACCAGGTGGCGGATGCTCAACGGCTATGACGACATAGGGCTCACTCTCCGCCACCTCGGGGAGATAGACGCCTTCGAGTTGACACGGTCGCGGGTCCTGCCCTCCCTAAAGTAGAAACCGGCGTGGAACAACTGCGGAGACGAATCCTGGATGCGGGGCGGGTGGAGTCCGATCTGGTGATCGTGGACAGCTTTCTCAATCACCGGACAGACCCGGCGCTCATGAGCAGCGTGGGAGAGTGGCTGGCGGAACGACTCGGCGACTTCGACCTGGTGCTGACCGCCGAGGCATCCGGCATACCGGCCGCCTTCTGCACCGCCAAGGCCGCGGGGGTGGACTTCATCTACGCCAAGAAGCAGAACCGCCAACTGGATACCGACCTCCACTTCATCCGGCGGGTGAGTTCGCCCACCAAGGGAGGGAAGACCTGGATAACCATTCGCAAGGAACTGCTGGGAGTCGGGCGGGACATCGTGGTGGTGGACGACTTCTTGTCGCGGGGCCGCACGGCGGAGGCGCTGGGAGAGATGATCGAGGAGTCCGGCAACCGGCTGGCCGGCTTCGGATTCGTCATAGAGAAGACCTTCACCGGGGGTCGGTCCCTCCTGGAAGGGCACGGATGGAAGATCGAATCTGCGGCCATCATCGAGTCCATAGAGAACGGTCGGATCGCCATCGCCTGATTGCCGATAACCCGGCCCTGGCGACTAGCCTGAGGCTCAAGAACCGATTCCAAGGGAGCCCGTTCATGGCAGTGAAGTTTCTGAGCCCCGAATGGCTGTCGGAAGTGACAACGGCCCTGGAAAACCACCAGGGTTTTCAGGAGGCCGCCCGCGACATGGAGCTGGCCATCCAGTTCAACGTCCTCGAGTCACCCTTGGGCGACACCGGCTACCACCTGATGATCACTCCCCAGGCGATCACCATTGCCCTGGGCGTCCGTGAGGACCTCGACATAACCATCAGCCAGAACTACGAGACCGCCGCGGCGATCATGAAGGGGGACCTCAATGTGCAGTCTGCCTTCATCACCGGGAAGATCAAGGTGGCGGGCAATCTGGCCAAGCTGATGGTGCATCGCAACGGGATCGAGCAGTGGCTGGCGGCGGTCTCGGACATAGACGTCGAGTACTAGCCCGGGGATAGCGCCTCCCCGAACCTCGCCTACCGGGGTGGCTCAGACAAGCCCCATCTCGATCACGGCGTCGCGCTCGCTTACCAGTTCGTCCACGGATGCCTGGATTCGCTGCCGGGAGAACTCCGAGTGCTCAAGGCCCGACACGATCTCCCAGCGGCCGTCTCGGGACACACAGGGGAAGGATGAGCACAGGCCCTCGGGCACCCCGTACGAACCGTCGGAGATTACCGCCACGCTCACCCAGTCGTCGGGAGGAGTGCCCATCACCCAGTCCCGTATGTGGCTGATCGCCGCGTTGGCGGCCGAGGCGGCCGAGGACGTGCCCCTCGCCTTGATGATGGCCGTGCCTCGTTCGGCGACCGTGGGGATGAACTCGTTCTCCACCCAGTGGCGGTCGCCCACCAACCCGAATGCGTCCCTTCCTCCGACCTCGGCATGGAAAAGGTCCGGATACTGGCTGGCGGAATGGTTCCCCCAGATACTCATCCTGGTCACAATGCTGGCGGGCTTTCCCACCTTGGCCGCCAGTTGACCGATGGCGCGATTGTGATCGAGGCGGGTCATGGCCGTGATCTGGGCGGGATCGATGTTCGGCGCGCTGGCGGCGGTGATATAGGCGTTGGTGTTGGCCGGATTGCCCACCACCAGCACCTTCACACCGGGATCGGCCGACTCCGATATGGCCCGTCCCTGCTCGGAGAAAATCGCCCCGTTCGCCTCCAGCAGATCGGCTCTCTGCATGTCCGCCCGGCGGGGCATCGCTCCCACCAGCAGCGCCACGTCGGCTTCCGCGAAAGCCTGCCCGACGTCGGTGGTCGGCACCACTCCCCTCAGGAGGGGGAAGGCGCAGTCCTCAAGCTCCATCGCGACTCCCTCGAGAGCGGGGAAGGCCGGTGGTATCTCCAGTAGCTGGAGAATGACCGGCTGCTCCGCTCCGAGCATCTCCCCGGCGGCGATCCTGAACAACAAGCTGTATCCGATCTGCCCCGCAGCGCCGGTGACGGCCACCCGTTGAGGTGCACTCATGAAACTAAATCCTTCTGGTTGCTGTTGGTCAAATGCTATATGCGGTTGGGGACCCGGCATGCGCGCCGGTTCCTTGGTTGCAGGTCATTGGGAGAGCCGGGCGCGGGCCCCCTCCAGTCTCTGCAGCGTCGTCTCGCGCCCCAGCGCGGCAAGCGACTCGAAGAGGGGCGGGCTGACCGAGGACCCGGTCACGGCCACCCTGATGGGCTGGAACCCGCGCCGGGCGCTCACCTCCAGCCGGACCAGCAACCCCCGCAGAGTCTCTTCGATGGTCTCCGTCCGCCACTCCCCCAGTTGTCCCAGGGCCGAGATGGCCTCGGTCAGGACCGGCTCCACGGTCTGGGCTCTCATCACCTTGCGCCAGGATCGTTGGTCGTACTCGATCCCGGCCTCCAGGAGGAAGGACAGTTGGGGTCCAACCTCCGACAACAGCTTCACTCTCTCCTGCACGAGGGGGAGCACCGGGATGACCCGCTCCCATTCGGCGTCGGACACCGAGACGCCCAGGCACCGTTCGGCATAGGGACGGGACCTCACCGAGAACTCGGCGACCGAGATGTGGTTCCGGATGTACTCGCCGTTCATCCACTCGAGCTTCACGGGATCGAACACCGCCGGGCTGGATGAGACGTCCGCGAGGTCGAAAGCCTCCACGGCTTCCTGCGGGCTGAAGATCGTCGCCTCCGGACCGATCGACCATCCCAGGAGCGAGAGGTAGTTGAACAGCGCCTCGGGAAGGATCCCCCGGTCGCGATATTCGCCCACGTCGGTGGCCCCATGGCGCTTGGAGAGCTTGCGTCCGTCCTGGCCGTGGAGCAGGGGAAGGTGGGCGTAGACCGGTTCGGGAGCGGACATCGCCCTGGTGATCTGGATGTGCCGGGGCGTGGAGGGAAGGATGTCCTCTCCCCGGGCGACGTGGGTGATTTCATAGTCCACGTCGTCCACGGTGGAGGCAAGGTGGTAGGTGGGCGATCCGTCACTGCGGAGGATCACGAAGTCATCGATCACCTCATGGTCGAAGCGGACCTCGCCCCTCACCATATCCTCGAAGACCGTCATGCCCGGGCGCGGCATGGCGAAACGCACGACATGGCTCTCTCCCGTCTGTTGTCTGTGTTTCGCCTCCCCGACCTCCACGGACCTGCAGCGCCCGTCATAGCCGGGCGGCCGTCCCGCCCGCTGAGCCTCTTTCCGGCGTTGCGCCAGTTCCTCCGGGCTGCAGAAGCATCGATAGGCGTCCTCGCCTTCCAGCAGTTGGGCCGCGACCTGCCGATAACGCTCGTACCGCCCGCTCTGGCGGTAAGCGCCGTGCGGGCCCCCCACCTCCACTCCCTCGTCCCAGTCGATTCCCAGCCATCGGAGCGCTTCCAGGATCCGGGTCTCGAAGTCGGAAGTGGACCGCTGCCGGTCGGTGTCGTCCACCCGGACGATGAAGACGCCGTCGTGGCGGCGGGCATACAGCCAGTTGAAGAGGGCGGCCCGGGCCGTGCCGACATGGAGGAGTCCGGTCGGCGACGGCGCAACCCTCAGCCGGGGCGTCATCCTCGCACCACCGGGTTGACCAGCGATCCGATCCCATCGATTCGCACCTCCATGACGCTGCCCGGAAAGACGGGGCCCACCCCGTCGGGAGTGCCGGTGAGGATCACGTCCCCGGGAAGCAGGGTCATCATCGAGGACACGTAGGAGACCAACTCTCCGGGGCCGAACATCATCTCCGAGGTGAACCCGGACTGGCGCAGGTCGCCATCGACCAGGCACTCCACCGCCTGCTGCTCCAACGGATCGAACTCGGTCTCGATCATCGGTCCCAGCGGGCAGAAGGTGTCGAAGCTCTTGGCGCGGGTGAGATTCAGGGGGTCTTCCAGAAGTTGGCGGGCGGTTATGTCGTTGGCGGCGGTGTAGCCGAGGATGTAGGCCCCGGCGTCCTCCACCCTTATGTGCCTGGCCACCCGTCCCATGATCACCGCCAATTCTGCCTCATGGCTGACCATCGACACGGCGGGGGGAACCACCACCTCCGCGCCCGGACCGACCACCGAAGTGGTGGGCTTTATGAAGACGTAGGGATCTCCGGGGTACGGAGCGTCCGGATCGACATAGTTGCGGCCCACACCCACCACCTTGGTGGGTAGCACCGGCGACAGCACCCTCACGTCATCCCAGCCCAGCATCGTCTCGGTCGGCTCCCACACCACGAATGGAGAACCCCGGTAGAGGGTCACCCCCTCCATCTCCGCCAGCCCGTAGGCAATCTCGTCGCCGTGGCGGAACCGGACGATCTTCGCCAATGGACTCAGCCCCCGGCGGCGAGGGCCGACCGGAGATCGTCAGGCGACATGACCAGGAGGTCCGATCCGATCTGTTCGGCGGCGGCCGCTCCCGGGACCGGCTCGTGGCGGGAGTGGCGGAGCCACCGACGCCCGCGCTCGACCATCTGCTCCGATGCTCCTTCATCGTATCCCATCACTATCCGGGCCACGTCCAGGTCTTCGGGGACGGGCGCCCGGCCGAATAGGGACGCCCGGGCCGCCATCAGGGTCACCAGGACCGCCTCTCCCTCCATCTCATGGGCCGGAAGGCCCGCCTGGCGGACGATTCGAAACGCCCAGCCGGTGTCGGGACCAGGACGACCGAACAGACCCCCCGGTGTTACCTGGTCGGGTGCGGTGATCATCCCCGGCCGGCTGGGGCTCCACCGGGCCGGCGCCGCAGGGGCGAGGGCCGTCCGCGGGAGATCCTGGTCGGGAGGATCGATGTTCGGTTGACGAGGCATCTAGGCGGAACGCGCCGAGGGCCGCTCAGACATACTCGAGCCAGTGTCCCAGGTCCGGGTCACCGCCGGAGGTGAGGGTCTCGAAGAGTTCCTGGGCGCGCCGGGTAACCGGTCCGGGACGGCCTGTACCGATCGGCCGGGTGTCGATTTCCCTCACCGGGGTCACCTCTGCGGCGGTGCCGGTGAAGAAGACCTCGTCGGCGTTGAGGAGATCGCCCCTGGTGAGAGTGGCCTCCCGGATCTCGATGCCGTCCCGGGAGAGCAGGGTCATCACCGTATGGCGGGTGATGCCGTCCAGGATCCCCGAGGAGATCGGAGGGGTGAGCACCACGCCGTCTCGCACCAGGAAGACGTTCTCTCCGCTGCCTTCGGAGATGTTCCCGTCGCCGTTGAGCAACAGGGCTTCGTCGTAGCCGTTGCTGAGCGCCTCCATCTTGGCCATCACGCTGTTGAGATACTGCCCGCATCCCTTGGCCACCGGCACGAAGGCCGCCGGGCTGATCCGCCGCCAGGAGGACACCCCCACCCGGATGCCGTTCAAGACCCCTTCCTCTCCCAGGTATGCACCCCATCTCCAGGCCGCGATGGCGGTGTGGGAGGTGGCGCCGGTGGGGTTGAGGCCTATCGCCCCCAGCCCGTAGTAGACCAGGGGGCGTATGTAACCTGACTCCAACTCGTTCTCCCTCATTACCGCCCGGCAGGCCTCGGCGAGATCTTCTACCGACCATTCGAGGGGCACGCGGTAGACCCGGGCAGAACGATGGAGCCGCTCGAGGTGTTCGGTGAGGCGGAAGATCGCCGTCCCGTCGTCGGTCTCATACGCCCGGATTCCCTCGAACACCCCGGTTCCGTAGTGAAGGGCGTTGCTTAGCACATGGACGTTTGCCTCGTCCCAGGGGACCAACTCACCGTCCATCCAGATATACATTGAGGGTTCCATGCGCCCCTAGTTTGGCACACTCGGAAGGCCGTTTAACCGAACGTTTCGGATTATCCGTTCTGGTCCGGCCTCGAAAGCCCCGGTAACCTGAGAACCGATGCGCAGGACGATCGCCTCTGTGTTCGGGGTGGGTCTGCTCCTTGGCAAGGTGACGGGATCGGACGCCGGATCCGGGACCTTGGGCGCCGCAGTGGGACTGGCGGCGGGGATGGCGGCCGGAGAGCTGGGGTGGCCGGCGCAACTCCTCCTGGCCGCCATCGTGGCGGGGGTCTCGGTGTGGGCCTCCCATCCCTTCTCGGACGATCCCGGCTGGGTGGTGATCGACGAGGCGGCCGGGGCGACCCTGGCGGTGGTGGGTCTGGGCCTGGCCGGGGCGGTGGCCGGATGGGTGATGTTTCGAATAGTGGACATCACCAAGACCGGCTTTCCGGGCGTGAGATGGGCGGAAAAGCTTACGGGGGGCTGGGGCGTAACCGGCGACGACGTGGTGGCCGGGGCTTACGGACTGGCGGTTGGGTGGATAGTCCAGCTCTGGTTAGGCTGATCGCGGGCCCGCCCGGGACCACCGGCGAAACACCAGACCGCGCCAGGATGCGACCATGACCGAGTACCTCTTCGACACCGATACTCAAGAGGCGCTGACCCCGGTGGGCGACGGTGAGTGGACCGCTCGGGTGAGTCCCCTGTGGAACATCGACGGTGTACCCAACGGCGGCTACCTGATGGCGCTGTGCCTCGTGGCCGCAGGACAGGAGGTCCCCCACCCCGACCCCCTCTCGATGACCAGCCACTTCGTGGGACCGACCATGCCGGGTGAGGCGACAGTTGCAAACAGGGTGATCAAGCGGGGTCGCAGCGTCTCGGTCAACGCCGTCGATCTGATACAGAACGGCAGGGTAACCGTCACCTCCCTGATCACCTGGGGCGACCTGTCCACTCTCACCGGTCCCACCGGTCCTCTGCGTCCCCCTTCGAGCCTGCCTGAGAACTCGGAGTTGCAGAGCGGCCCTCAAAAGCGGGGGACATCCACCTTCATCGAGCGGTTCGACTTCCTGATGCCCTACGAAATGGCTATGGGGGCCGCCGGTCGACCTACCGGAAGGGCTGAGGCCCGGGGCCGGATGCGGTTCGCAGACGGCCGCCAACCCGACCTCATGGCTGTGCCGGTGTTCGCCGACGGTTTCCCTCCCGCCGTCTTCCAACTGGGCTACTACGGATGGGCGCCGACGCTGGAGTTGACCATTCACTTCCGCGCCCGCCCGCATCCGGGATGGCTGACCATCGATCTGGCCTGCAGCCATCTCCTCGAAGGCACCTTCGAGGAGGACTGCTACATCTGGGACTCCCAGGACAACCTGGTCGCCATGTCCCGCCAACTGGGACGCACCCTGGTCGGATAGGCCAACCTGCCGGTGAAGGGTGGGATGGGGGCTCATTTTCTTTGTTTGAAAGGGCTTCGGCGGTTTCGGTAGTTGCTGTTGCGCCGACCGCTTGTAGGCCGATCGTGTTTCAGGGGCGGTTTGAGGTAGTACTGGCCGGATGGTTTCCTGCGTACTTGCCACCGGTCGTCGTGAACCTTGTGGTGGCACCTGCTGCATAGGAGGCACATGTCGTTGAGGTCGGTGTTTCCCTGCACCGCCCAGGGGATGATGTGGTGGGCTTGACACCAGTTGGCATTGGCGCCGCATCCCACACAGTTCTTGTCCCGGGCTACGAGAGCGATCCGTTGGGCCGGTGAAGCGGCCCGTCGTGACCGTCCCAGGTCCATCGGCTGTGACATGCCCCGGAATATGGCGGGGAGGATGTCCGATTGGCAGGCCAGGTCCCGGATCTTCTCCACCGGGATAGGAGTCCCGTCACCAAGACGCCCGTTGCGAAGCTCCCGGGAGACCACGTCGTAGTCGGCGATCAACAACAACCTGGGACCGCGGGGAGGCTTTCCGTCCTTGTTGGTGTCTTCTCTGGTGACCAACCCCGCCAGGGCGTCTGCCATCCTCTGACCCGGAGAGCACCTCGCCCGCGGGTCTTCCTCCCGCCACAGTTCATTCATCTTCTGCGACAACGCCGTCTCGATGAGAGCACCGGTGATCGGATCGAACCGACCGTACAACACCGTCATTCCGTCTGTACGGTCGGTCTTGATCTTGGCGAACCTCTGCGAGCGTTGATGCTCCAGGCGGGACATCCCATCGTCCTCGGAACGTTGTTGTTGGTGCTTTCGGACCGTCCCCGCGAACTTGTCAGGCGACTGGGTCTTGGCTGGACCGATCAACTCGTTTTCGTCTATCTCCCCCTCCTGGGAGGCCTTGGCCAGGATCCTCGCGTTCTCATATGGAATCTCACCATCCCGCAACCCCTCCGACGTTCGGGGCAACTCCTCCAACTCCACTGCGGTTTCCACTTCCAAGCGGGCTTTCCCACGGGGTCGCAAACCCTTCTCCCGCAGATTGTCCTCCGTGATGTGCACACCCTCTCGGCGGGTCAACTCCGCCAAGATCCCGGTGCGGAACCCGGCCACCTGGTTCTCCACACGGAAAGTGGAGCGCAACCAACCCTGAAGCTGTTCCAACGTCGCCTCACCTACCGGCCGAGTAGGTAACACCACCCGCACCTGATCGGTGGCCCGACGGTCAATAGCTGTCTTTTCCATGTCTACCATTATACCACGGGGGGTGTGACAAAACAATGCATTATAATATAAAGTTGGTAAAACAAACACTAACCGACCGCAGGGCAGTGTTTCAAGTCCCGCCTCCAACGCATCCAATAAGACGGGCCGGTTCAACAGATTGCTAAGAGGCCGTCCGTGATGGCAAGAACCGCTCTCCGTGACCCCGCAGACCATGTTGCTTACAATGGCCATATGTTGAGGGAGAGACTTGAGAAACACGCTGCGCGAGTTGTCGATTGGCTTGAGAAATTTCCCGACATTGCCACCGGCGAGGCCGGCACCAAAAGCAGTTTAATCGAGCCCTTCCTCAGTTGTCTCGAATATGATCCAAGCCACCCGGTACAGGTCAGCCGCGAAGTCGCCACTGAGCTTGGGGGAAAAATTGACTATGTATTAGCGGGACAAGGCGACGCCAAAGTGGCGGTGGAGGCCAAAAAAGCGGCGACAAACTTGTCGGCGAAGGAAATCAACCAACTACGTTCCTACTTCACATTCTCTGAGGCGGTAGCAGGAATCCTCACCAACGGCATCGACTACTGGCTCTTCACGGATCTTGAGAAGACCAACGTAATGGACGCCGACCCTTATCGCAGGATCGATGTCCGGGATCTCACTGACAACGACATCCAACACCTGCAGTCCCTAACCAGAAGCAGTGTCAACCAGGATGCCATTCACGGGCAGGCTCAGCAGGAGCGATACAGAACGCTTATCAATGAGATCGTTACCCATGAGTTCAATTCCCCTTCCCAAGAGTTCCTGAAGCTGATCGGCAAAAAAGCAGGAATTAAACCCCTCACAAAACCCAATCTGTTGATGCTGGAGCCCCTCGTAGGCGAAGCCATCAGCCGAAATCGGAGAGCAACACCCCTCCCACAACCTGACCCAAGCGTGTCGCCTGCCGACCCAGCCCCTAAGCCTTCTACACCACACCCATCTCCTACTCCACCTGTGTCAGTGTTTAGAAAAGCGACACTATTTGGGCAGCATCTGCCTGCGGAAAACTACAGGCAGATGCTGCTTTCAATCGTCACCGAGTTGCAAGGCCTACATCCGAACGACTTTGCCGCTCGCGTTCGCGAAGAGCCGTTTGTCAAGAAATCCAGGAAGTGGCAGTACATTAGCCAAGACGAGAATGACTTCAATCCCTCGTTCTCAAGAAACTTCGTAGGCGGATACTGGGTTGACACCAATCTTGATCGAAGAGGCTCAATCAGGAGGGCTCACGTCTTCCTTAGTGAGTTTGGTTACAACCCTGATGAATTGGTGATCTACACCGAAGACGATTGAGGCCCCGTGGTTTGGCTAGTTACCCGCATACCTTGAGGCTTCGGTGGCTGGATCGCCTACAGGCCTCCAGGCATAGCGGTCCAGGTAGGGGTTGAGTGCACCTTCGACTGCGTCGGCGATGAGCCGACCCAGTACGGGGCCGAACTTGAAGCCGTGGCCGCTGCCGCCGCTGGCCACGGTCAGGCCATCGACTCCCGGATGGCGGCTGATTAGGAAGTCTCCGTCGAAGGTGTCGGTGTAGACGCACATCTTCAGGGCATGCAGTGGGGCGTCCGCCAGGGTCGGCAGGGAATGCGAAAGGAAGTCCCGGCAGCGTGCTTCGTCCTCATCCCCGGGCGGCACGCGAGGTGTGTCGGGCGACACGGAGTACCCGGGCCCATGGACACCGATCTTGACTACCCCGTCCCGATTGGCGGGGAAACCGTACCAGCCGGTGGTGGCTATGTCTGCCCCCCAGGGCGGGAACTGAGGTGGCCGGAAGGGTTCCGGGTCGGCCGGCTTGAAGTTGAGGATCGGCTGGCCTGACAGTCGGAGGAATCCGTCCAACTCGGGAAGAAGCGAGGGAGTCCACACTCCGGCCGCCACCACCACATGATCAGCCTGGATCTCCTTCCCGTCCTCGATGACCACCCCCGAGACGCGCCCGTTCCCACGACTAATCGACGACACCTCCGCCGTTTTCACACAGATGCCCCTGGCCCTGGCCTCCCCGGCAAGCAGAGAAACAACAGTTCCTGCCTCTGCCCAACCCCCTCTTGCATGGAAATAGCCGTCTACGTAGTAGTCGGCGTTCCATCCGGGGTACCGACTGGCGATCTCCGCTGAACCCAGTCTCTCCGGCGACCGTCCCTCCTCGGAGAGCGTGCGGTAGGAGTCGCCCTCGAAGCCCTCCTCTTCCAGCGGTCTGCTGCTGAGGAACAGCAGGCCGTCCTGGTGGTACAGGTCCCGTCCCCAGTGGGCGTTCCACCGGTTCCAACCGTCTATAGCTTCTTTGCCCAGACGACAGTGCAGCCGGTCGGTCCCGTAATCCATTCTCACCATCCGGCTCACGTCGTTGGAAGCGGCAGAGGGATGCGGTATGGGACCGGCATTGACCAGGGTGACCCCGTATCCCCTCTCCTCCAACTCCAGTGCTCCCGACAAACCGAATATGCCCGCGCCGACAACGACAACTGACTCTTTGCGGCCAGTAATCGAGGGCGAACGTCCCATGATTAGGACAGGGATCTGGGGGGACCCCTCGTTTACTCCTCCCCCATCCTGGTGTAGAGGTCGGGGACGAATGTCTGGTCGGTGATGGGCGGACGCACATAACCATCCGGGCTCTGTCGAGGAGGAAGGGTCACGTCAGGTACATCCACCTCGTGATAGGGGATGCTGCGCAAGAGATGGCTTATGCAATTCAGCCTCGCCCGGCGCTTGTCGTCGGCATCCACCACATACCAGCGGACCCCGATTATGTCGGTGTGGGTGAACATCTCGTCCTTGGCCCTCGAATAGTCGACCCAGCGGCTCCGAGACTCCAAGTCCATCTCGCTCAGCTTCCACCGCCGCCTGGGGTCGTTGAGCCGGGCCTGGAAGCGTCTCTCCTGCTCCTCGTCGCTCACCGAAAACCAGTACTTGATGATCTGGATCCCCGAGCGGATGAGCATGCGCTCGAACTGGGGACATGACACCAAGAACTCCTGGTACTCCTGCTCCGTGCAGAACCCCATCACCCGCTCCACATTGGCCCGGTTGTACCAACTCCTATCGAACAGCACCATTTCCCCGGCCGCCGGCAGGTGAGCCACATACCTCTGGAAGTACCACTGGGTCTTCTCCCGCTCGGTGGGAACCCCCAGGGCCACCACCCGACAGACCCGGGGATTGAGGCGCTCGACTATGCGTTTGATGACGCCTCCCTTCCCGGCCGCATCCCGTCCCTCGCAGATCACCAGCACCTTGAGTCCCTTGGTGACTATCCACCGCTGAAGGACGGCTAACTCCTCCTGCAGCCTCCTCAACTCTCGTTCGTAGTACTTACGTTCCAACTTGCCTTTCGCCGTGTACTTCACAGGCGTCCGGGCGGTGGTGGGCATTCCGTTCATGGTTGTCTCCTGAAGTAGGAAGCTCCCTTCTCTACTGGCATTTGAGAGTAGCACAGCTCACCTGTCGACCCCGTGGGGAGACATGTTTTTCTGGGGCCGACCAGGCCTGACGGCCGGTCGGCTATGAGTCTCCCGTCCCGGCGACATCCAACCCCCAACCGGTCCATCCATCCACCTTCCTGCGGGCAAAGAGCTCGATCTTCGTCTGGGAGGGAAACATGTCTTCGATCCGCTTTCTGACCTCCTCGGGCTTCTCGGAGTGGGAACCCCGCCTGCTGCGCACCAACTGCCGGACGTTCCTCGCCCCCCGCGGTGCGGGTATCCGACCTCGCTTGAAGACAAGGCACAGCTCGCATTGGCTCAAGGTGTAGAACCCCGGATTCACCCGCTCCTTGTCCCATACGAAAGCCACCGTGGCCCACTGGAAGTCCCAGGCTCTTCCCAGTTCGATCGCCTGGTCGAGGTGGGGGTTGGTCGCCCACATGAACAGCAGGCAGTCATCCTCGGCGATCCCGGCCACATCAAGCTTCTTCAAGTCGGAGAGCCCCACGGTTGGATAGTGCCGGACCGCGCCCCCTGTGTCTCCCGAGCCGGCCCCGGCGTGCTGGAGTTGGCCCCGGTAGTCCCAGGGCGGGTCTGCATAGATGATCCCGAACCTGCGGTCCGGGAGTGCGGGAAACGCCGTCATCTTCGCTCCTCGACTTTAACCGCCGCGGCCTCGCCGGACCCGGATCCCCATCCCGACCGGCCATCGGGCCCTGTGGTGTCAGCCGGCGCGCATGGGCATCACCAGATTCCAAGCCTCGGAGTGGCGTCCGTCGCCGATCCGCACCGGCTTGGGGCGGGCCAGGGGGTCCTCGGCCAGACAGATCTCGGTCTTGTCGGAGATCAGGTTCGAAAGAGCATCGGACAGGAACAACGAGTTGAAGCGGAGCGTCACTTCCCCGGGAAGGGCAGCATCCTCGGCTTCGAGGAACCCGCTCACCATCCCGGCCGGGGACTTGGCGGTGAACTCGATCCCCCCGGGGGAGAATGCCAGCTTGACCGGGGCGGGTGATTTCCTGTCCAGGGCCACCACCCGGGAAGCCAGATCCCGTAGCGGGGCGCGTTCGCAAAGGATCCGGGCCTCCCAGGGCGGCGCCCAGCCTCGATAGCGGGGATACTCGGACCAGTCGCAGACCACCCCCATCTCGCCGATCCCGTCCACGGAGAACCACACATGACCATCCGCCACGCGGATCCGGTATTCGGACGCCTTCCCGAAGGAGCGCAACATCCGCTTCAGAACCCGGGCATTCACCGAGAAGACCCCTGGGGACGCCACATCCGGCAGATTCCGGACCGCCAACCGGAAGGTGTCGGAGGCAACCAACCGCAGGTTCCCCTCGGACTTGTCGAATCGCACGGATCCGAAGATGGGATGATTGTCGGTGGCGGCCGCGGGCACGACCCCACCCAGAGAAGACCGAAGGAGTTCTCCGTCAATCGCCTCAAGGAAACCCGCCGGCTCGGGAGGAACGACCCCACAGAGTTCGTCGCCTTCGTTTATGACGACCCGGGTGCCGCCACCCGAGATGACCAATCCCGGGTTGTCGCTTTCCAGGACCACCTTCCCGTTCGGGAGAGACTTCACGACCGAGACCATCTGGCGGAGCATCACCTCTGCGGCGCCTGGATCCTCCACCGAGGCATCCAACCGGCAGTACATGATCGCCTCCCTTCCGAAGGCCTCCAGATCGATTCCTCCCTCCGAGACCGTCACAATCGTGGGCGCGGCCGTGCCCACCGCCGCAGAGATTCTCCGCAGGATGCTGTTGAGCCTGTGGCGTTCAAGCGTTGCTTTCATATTCCCTCTCCTTGTGGGATCCGCGATGGTCGCCTGCCCTCGAGGCAAGGCTCATCAACAGGCTCTAACCATCGTCCACTATCGCTTCAACAGCTAAGGTGTCGGCGAAAGACAGTTGAACGCCCCGCCCGGACAGCCCGGTTTGTGCCAGGTCAGCGTTTATTTCCCCACTCTGTCATCTCCTGTGCTCCCCTCCCCTAGCACCCTCGGGCCTTTGGGGAATCAGGCCCGCATGGCGCTTTGACTTCTCAGCGCCCCTTGGCTTTCGACCGCGCCGCAACAACGCCGCCCAGCCCGAGGATCACCCCTCCCAGGTACCACCATCCTCGGTTCGACCACCCCCCGACCGACCAGAGGGGGACAATCGCCCGGACCCCAGCCGCCCACCCCAGCGCCACGGCCGCGGTCGCGCCCTTCCACGGGAGGGGCCGGACCAACAGCCAGATAGCCGCCGCCGCGAACAACACGGCCGCGTACAGGCCCACCGGATGACGGGTCAGATCGCTCCCGGGCAGAGCCATCGCCCACCACAGCTCCGAGGGTGACCCCAGACAGGCGCCCTGCCATAAGCATCCCGCCTCCCACACGGCGATGCCGCTCAAGGCCGCCGGCGCCAGGTAGTCCATCCGATTCGGAAGGTCGGAACGAGAAGTCCAAACCAGGAAGCCGACGGCCCCCGCCGCGGCCGGAACCGGGGAGATTCCCCCTCGCACCAGGATCAACTCGATCGGGTCGGCGAAAACGTTGACGCCCTCCGCCCACAGATAGGCAAGTCGTCCCACTCCTATCCCCACCAGGACGGCGCCTAGGAGGTCATTGAATGGGTCCCCGACAACCTCTGAGCGGATCCTCCTCAGCGCCCACAGCGCCAAAGCGGCGGCGGCCATCGCCCCAACCGACCTTCCCAGAACAGTCAGGTCCATCTCAGGGACCCGCCTCTTCGAACCTGCCAATCCCCGCGAAAACCATCACTAACCCGCGAAAACCAGGCATATCCTCCTCCCCCTCGGGCCCTCCCCCACCGCCACCGTGCCGTTGGTTGAGACGCGCTCCGCCGGTCCCGGCGGAGGTGCGGGTCTCGAGGAATATGATCCCTGCCAGCGGTCCGAACGGCGCCGTATCGGACCGAGAGGTGATGCGACTGTTTACCACTTTGCACCAGGGGTGGGACAGCGGCAACCCGAAAGCATCGGTTCTTTCCCCGACATTTGGATTTTTTTCGCAAGGTCTGATCCGCCAATGCTCGAGGTAGGGGCATTTTGCGATCGGCTCGGTCCCTCAGCCGAGGCGGGAGAGTTCATCGCTCCACAGGCTGAGAGTTCCCTCATCGATGATTCCCCGGTGTACGTAGAGGACCTCCCCGGCGGTGTCGGTGAACACGGTGAAGGGAATCCCGAAGGCCTCGTAATGCGCCATCATTTGACCTCCCTCCGACAGGTAGTTCTCGAAGGCGATGCCATGTGACTCCATGAAGGCGAAAGCGTCGGAGGGCGCGTCGTCCACCGCCACGCCGATAAACCGCACCTGCTCACCGTATTCCTCATGAGCCCGGCGCAACACCGGGGCCTCCGCCCGGCAAGGTCCACACCAGGAGGCCCAGAAGTTCACCACTGCCGCTCCACCCGCCGAGAGTTTCCCGGTCAACTCCTCGGGGGTGATCCACTCCAAGGTGTCGGGAACGGTGGCTGAAACCGGCTCCGGCTCCGCGCCCGAGCCGCAGGCGGCGGTCAGCAAGGCCATCACCGCACCCAGTACCGCCATTCGTTTGCTCATCGCCAGTCCTGATGTTACGCGCCGAAACGCCCTATGTGGTCGTCCTTTCCCATGAGCCCGCCCACCAGGACAAAGGGAGACTTCCTCATGCCCCATCCGTCTACACTTGACCCGGCAGGTCCGTGTTTACCGGCGGCTGTGACCACTCTTTCCGGGGTAGCTCAATTCGGCAGAGCGGCGGGCTGTTAACCCGAAGGTTGTGGGTTCGAGTCCCACCCCCGGAGCGAAGAAAAGTGCTATACCCCCGCTCAAGGCATTTCACTCTTGTTTCCCCCACGAACCGAATCTGGGAGGTCCTCATTCGCCAACTGTCGGCCAACCACGTCCTTTTGGGAGGTCCAGGCCGACGCTGAACACTATCTGGAGGCTTCCCTTCGCGGGTAGGCTCCGGTAGCGTTTGCCCAGTAGGTCAATAGGAGGCCCCCAGCGCGCCCCCGCGCTTTGGCCTGTGGGCGAATTCAAAGACCAGAGGCGACGAAGAAAGATGAAGTGACCACGACAGGCACCGATGTCCTTGAAGTGAGAGCGGCGGCGCGGCGCATCAGGCGGCGAGCCCAGATCGCCTACGTCTTCCATGTGGTCCTGGGGATAGTGCTCTTTCTGCTGTCCTGGCAGTTTGTGGCCGCGCCCTTCTCGCCCCTTTACAACCTGGTTCCGGCCCCGCTCGATGCCGTCACCCACTTCGGGGACAACCTGTTCTTCAGTGAGCGGATGAGGGAGCGGTTCGTCCACGCCTGTCCGGACCTGTTGGAAGAGGTGGCGTTTCAAAGGGGTAGGATGTCCGCCCTTCCTGATCACTGTTTCGGGTACGTTCTCCATCTGGTGCGGACCACCCGCAACATCCTGATCGCAGTTGGAGTGGGGACCATCGTCGGCTTGGGGATTGGACTGACCAGTCTGCTCCTACCGTGGATTGCCGATTTGGTCACACCGATAGCCGGTTTTTTCGGGACCACCCCCATTTTCATCGTGGCGCCCTTCTTCGTGATCTGGTTCGGGATCGAGTATCCGCTGCTGACCACCATCGGGGTGGTTGCCTTCTACACCACCCTCCTCATGTACTTCTTCAGCCGCCGGGCAGCCGAGAACATACCGGCGGAGATCATTGAATCAGCCCTCACCCGGGGAGGGAACCGCCGCAGCATTTTCCGGTGGGTCTACCTGCGGGGAACGATTCCGGAGATCGCGGCAGGATTTCGGATCGCTCTGGGGGGAGCCTGGGGTCTGGGGACGCTGGTGGAGGTGCTGGGGCCACAGATGGGAGGGGGGTTCCTGATCCGCATGTGGAGCTACGCGATGGGCCTTCAGGAAGGGCCGACCGCCGTGGTCTCCCTGATTGTCTTCTTCGCCGTGCTGGCTGTGGTGGTCGACGGGATCCTGGTTCTGGTGATACGGCTGATGACGAGGTGGTCCGAGGCCGGTCGCCGCCTGGGTTTGTAGGATTGGAGGTATGGATTCTGGCCCATTCGGGCATAGCCGACGAGGAGGCCACGACGGCATGAGGCAACCCGCCCCCTTCCGAAGCCTGTTTTGGATTGGGTGGCTGATCTGGGCCGTCCTGATTCCATGGCTGCTGATCCAGTTGCCTGGGAGCCTTCCATTGGTCACCTGGACGCATGATGAGGGTGTGATCAACGTCACGTGGTCTTACATCGTTTCCGGGTTGCTGTTGTTCTGGGCCTGGCCGGTTGCGTTCCGCACGACCCAGGTCAGGGACCGCCTGGTCAGGGTGGGACGCGGGATAGCGGCGGGGCCACCGATGCTGTGGGCCGGCATGCGGCGTAGCCCGCTCTTCTTCGTCTCCTGGGCGGCGTTGCTACTGGCCTGGCAGGTGGGGTCTTACGTCGCGCCTCGGGGTATTCTCGAGCATCCCATCGTTCCCGGGTGGGACTACGTGTTGGGTGACACCTTCTTCGAAGTGTCCCGGTTCTGGACCGTCCGCGCCTTCGACTTTGGGTTCGCGACATTCAATCTCGAGGGTCTGGCGCCCCAACCCATCTACGGTGGGGAGGCGACCTGGCCGGCCGTGTTCCTCGCCATCGCGTATCACTCCGGTTTGACCCTTTCCAGGCTGGCCTGTGGCTTGGTGGTCGGCATGACGGTCGGTCTTGTGTCCGGCCTGGCCCTTCCCTACTGGCCGGCGGTGCGCGAGACCGTGTGGGCGCCCATGAACTTCATGCGGATGATCCCCCTCCTGGTGGCGGTTCCCTGGTTGCAGTTCG
>JAPPKR010000145.1 GCA_028819835.1 bacterium
CATGGTCACTGTGGTGATGCGTGACGAACACCGCATCGAGATCAACCGGCGACACACCAAGAGCAGCCAAACGCATAGTGGTTGCCCGACCCGCGTCAACCTGCAACGCCACACCGTGTGATTGCACCAACACCCCCGGTCCCGCCCGATACGGCGATGGGACCGGCATCCCCGTTCCCGTGATGGTTACAGATGTCAATCTAGTTCCTTTTGGAATCACCCATTCACCAAGTCTCGTGGTCAGCAGGGAACGAGGTGGGTCCTGCACAACAGGGGACCACTCACCTCCCCACAACCGGGGTGGCGGAGGGCTGGTACTACCGGAAGGGGTTCCTAACCTTGCTTACTCGGGCGGGACAGAGAGCATGGGTTATCTTGATTGTTGCGCTGGCTCAGGGCAAGGGGAGGACCAATCCTGCCCAAAAGCTGCCGACAACTGCCCCGAGACCAAGCGACCTTTCTATCAGTCTGTTCAGTATCTGGTGGATCCAATTGTCGTAGGTTGGCATGCTCACCTCCTTCCCCTGAGAGATAGCCTTAGTGGCCATCTCCAGAACTAAGGAGCCAATCGCCAGAGCCACAAGGGACAATGCTGGATCGGAACATGTGTCCTCGCCCGCAGGTACCCCTGCCCTCAGCCCACGCTTCATCATTCAATCCTACCATGGCAAATGGGATCTACTCTTTGGAACCCAAACCTCGTCCTCGCCATTCGTTACCACTAGCACTACCGGCCCGCCCGATCAGGTGGGGGGACCGGCATCCCCAGACCCCGTAATCGTCACCGATGTTGCCACGATCTACACCCTACCCCCGATCCCAGGTGTGACCGGTCCCGTGTGAAAGTGTCACAGGGGGGTGCTTGAATCGAGAGTAGAGAACAGGGCAGAAGCGGAAACGGAGTGAGAGTATGGCAGACGAACCATCGGACGAGGAGGGAGAAGCCAACGGCAGCGCCGACAGCCGGGTGGGACCACCACCAAGCCTGTTCAGCATGGCGCTGTGGGGACCGGACGGACCACCCGAACGGGTCTTCAGGAGAAACGATTGGGGATTGTGCTCGGAGGGCGACGGACACGATGATGACTGCTCGCATGTCTCCCCCATCAGAAAACCGGTTGGGATCCCGCCGCCGGAGATGATCCTCTCGCGAGAAGAAATGCAGGAGTTGGCTGAGGGATATAGACCCATCGACATGAACGACAAATGGCTGGCGTTCATGGAGAATGACCGCTTGTTCCTTCACCGGAGTTGGACCGGCCATGGTATCTATGAGGTGAGATTCGCGGCCAAAGGGTACAGTTGGACCGACGAGACCGGATTCATGCCCACTTCGGCAAAGGTCGAAACCGACCCCCGCCGCTACAACCCGGACGACTTCGACCCGATCCGCGAGCGCGACTTTCTGAGAGACCTGATCGTGCACGTCTCCGGGGAGCCGATGCCCATTTCCCTACCAGTCGTGCATAGTGGACCCACTATCGAAGCTGTACTCGGCGACATCACGGCAGAAGAAGTCGACGCCATCGTCAATCCCGCCAGCACAAGCCTGCTCAGCGGAGGCGGAGTCAACGGCGCCATTCACCAAGGAGCAGGCCCGGAACTCTTGGCGTACTGCAAAACCCTCGATGGTTGTCCGGTCGGACGCGCCACGGTGACTCTGGGTTATCGGCTGGATGCTCTCTGGATCATCCACACCGCCACACCGATGTGGCGGGGCAGGAACCGAGGCGAGCCCGTCCTCCTAGAGTCGTGCTACCGCGAATCCCTCGCCCGCGCCGACGAGGTCGGCGCCCAGAGCGTCGCCTTCCCTGCCCTCGCCACCGGCGCCCACGGCTACCCGCTCAAAGAGGCCGCAAGAATCGCCGTGAACATGGTGCGCTGGACTCCAACCGATGTGCAGTCAATCCGCTTCGTCTGTTTCGATAACCGAACGCTACGGGCGTTCCAATCCGCGTTGGGTTAAATCTGATAGCACCTCAAAGACAGCCGGATGGACGCGTGCGTTTGACGTTTAGATAGGGAATTATATACGAAAGTGGCGGATATAGCCTCTGACCTGCGGAAAGGCTAGG
>JAPPKR010000154.1 GCA_028819835.1 bacterium
CCGGAGTCTGGACCCACGGGGACTACGCCAACTGGACTCCCCGCGGCGGCATGGTGATCCACGGCCGTTCCGACGCCACCCTCAACGTGGCGGGGGTGCGGATCGGGACCGCCGAGATCTACCGGCAGGCCGAGGAGGTGCCGGGGGTGACCGAGGCGATCTGCGTGGCCCAGAAGTGGGAGCGTGACACCCGGATGGTGCTGTTCGTGCGCCTCGACGAGGGTCGGACCCTCACCGACGACCTGGTGGCCGAGATCAAGGACCGCCTCCGCCGCAACTGCTCGCCCCGCCACGTGCCGGCGGTGGTGCTGGAGACCGCCGACATCCCCCGCACCCGATCAGGGAAGATCACCGAGTTGGCGGTCACCGCGGTGGTCAACGGCGAGGAGGTGAAGAACACCGAAGCCCTGGCCAACCCCGAGGCCCTGGCCAACTTCGCCGACCGTGCGGAACTCGCCTAGGGAGTCATGTCGGGGATGACGGGTCGCCGGCCGAAAGGAGCGTGAAGTGGACCGACCAATCTCTGTAGGGGTGATAGGGCTGGGAAGCATCGCCCAGATCCAGCACCTCCCGAACCTGGCCCGGATGGAGAGTCTGTTCCGGGTGGCGGCCGTGGCGGACATATCGCCTCTGCTCACCCACCGGATCGCCGAAGGGCTGCCCGGAGACGTGCTCGCCACCACGGACTGGCGGGAGGTCTGCGCCCATCCCGAGGTAGAGGCGGTGCTGATCCTCACCTCCGGAGCTCATGAGCAGATCAGCGAAGGCGCTCTCAAAGCCGGGAAACACGTCTTTGCCGAGAAGCCCCTCTGTTTGACGGTGGAAGGCGCCCTGCGCCTCCATGCCCTGGCCGCCGAGAAGGGTCTGGCGCTCCAGGTCGGGTACATGAAGCTTCATGAAGAGTTACTCCCGGAGTTGGAGGAGGGCCTCGACGTCATCGGCGACCTCCGCCTGGTCCGTCACTCCGTCTACCATCCCGAACACTCGACCTGCCTGGGCCCGGCCGACACACTGCGCTTCTACGACATCGATCACCGGGCGACGGCCGAGGCGGCGGCCTTTGAGGAGCGCCGCACCCGCCAGGCACTGGGAGACCTTCCCGCCGAGTGGGGTCGGCTGTACCGGGAAGTTCTGGCCGCTTCGTTCATCCACACCGTGTCCTTCATACGGGGCGTGATGGGAGGGCTCCCCCGCTTGACGGCCGCCGACCTGTGGCCTCCCCTGCCGTCCGGGGCCCCCGCCGATCCCCCCAGCCTCACGGCCCGGGCCGAGTTCCCCGGTCATACCGGCGTGGAGATGACATGGCTCTGGCTCCCCGCGTCGCCCGCCTACCGGGAGGTCTTCGAGGCGCACGGAACCCGGGGATCGCTGGAATTCCGCTTTTCCAACCCCTATCTCGATCGGGCAGCCTCCTTGGTCATCAAGGGCGGAGACGGCGCGGTCCGTCATCCCGCCGGGACCGAATCGCCCTTCACCAGGGAACTGAAGGCGTTCCACCGGGCGATCACCAGCGGCCGGCCCATCTCCGACGGGGCGGGCGCCGCACAGGACACGGCATTCCTCCAGGACATGGTGGCCGCGTTGGCCAGCAGAGACGGGCTGGCCGTCGGCGGCGAGGCTGCACTGCGTCGATGAAGGTCGGCGCCGCACCGGTGAGCTTCGGCGTCTACGGACCGCCGGAGGCCACCGACGGGCGGTCGCCCGAACACCTGGTGGCCGCCATGGCCTCCTCCGGATACGACGGAGCGGAGTTCCCACCCGCCGGGTACGCCGGTTCTCCCGGCTCTGCAGCCCGGCTATTCCAGCGGCGCGGCCTGGTCCCGGTGGGAATCTACATCCCTCTGCACTTCGCCGATCCGGCCCTGTTGGCCCGCGACGAAGCCCACATGGAGGAAGCACTGTGCGAGTTGCAGGAAACCGGAGTCGGCCCCCGTCTGGCGATCCTCGCCGACGAGGGCAGCGACATCCTGCTCCGCAACCCCGCCCGGGGCGACGATCCCACCCATGCGCTCTCCCCCGACGCCTTCCGTGAACTCTGCGCCACTGCCAACCGGATGGCCGCCGAGATCCGCCGCCGGGGATTGGTCCCGTCTTTCCATCCCCACATCAGCACCTATGTGGAGAGCCCCTCCGAAGTCGAGAGGCTCCTGGAACTCACCGACATCGATCTCACCTTCGACACCGGCCACATCGCCCTCGGTGGCGGGGACATCCTGGAGTGCCTGGCGGCCTGGCGGGAGCGGATCAACCACATCCATCTCAAAGACGTGCGCCTCTCGGTCCTGGAGGAGGCAAAGGCCCGGGGGCGGGACGACTTCGACGTCTGGTGGGCGGATGTCTCGGTCCCGCTCGGGGAGGGGGATCTCCCGTTGCGCGAGTTCCTGGCCCACCTGTCACAATCCGGGTACCGGGGTTGGGCGGTGGTCGAACAGGACCGGGCGCCGATCTCCTCGGAGGCCGAACTCCGCTCCGCCGCCGGGGTGCAGGCCAGGAATCTGCAGTGGCTGCGCCAGTTGGAAGACGGATCGTCCGGAAAACCTTGAAGTCACCTCCACCCATCACCCCACGAATCTTCGAAGACGAGGACGCATTGGGCCTGGCGCTGGCCCAAAGGATCGTGGACGGCGTCCGCCGGGCCGGCCACCAGGGGAGGAAGTACCTGCTGGGTTGTCCGGGCGGCCGAAGCCCCCTCTCCACCTACCGAGCCCTCCCCGCAGTGGCGGCCCAACAGTCGGTTGACCTGTCACCGTTGGTGGTGGTGATGATGGACAACTACGTAATCCTGAGCAGCAACGGATACGTCCACGTTCCGATCAACGCTCACTACTCCTGCCGGCGCTTCGCCACGGAGGAGATCGGAAAACCCCTGGCCCATTTGCCGGGCGCACCGAACCGGGACCGCATCTGGATGCCGGACCCGTCCGATCCACCCGCCTACGACCGCCGCATCGCCGACGCCGGGGGATTCGACCTGTTCCTCCTGGCCAGCGGGGCCTCCGACGGCCACATAGGATTCAACCCTTCCGGCAGTCCCCGGGACTCGACCACCCGGATTGTGGAACTCTCCACCCCGACCCGCACCGACAACCTCAGGACGTTTCCAGACTTCGACTCGCTCGACGAAGTGCCAAATCACGGAGTAACGGTGGGGATAAGCACCATCGCCGAGTTGAGCAGAACGGCAGTGATGGTTTGTCTCGGTGCGGAGAAACGTCGCGCCGCCGAGAGAATCGCCTCCGCCCGCTCCTACGATCCCTCCTGGCCGGCCACCATCGCAACCGAGATCCCCGACGCTCAACTGTGGATCGATCTTTGCGCCGATTCAGAAGAGCAACCGGCTCGGGACGGTGAATGAGCGTCACCAAGAGAGCCGTCAACCTCAGGGGTTGCCAGACTCTGTTCTAAGCAACGGTTACTGTGTAAACGTTTCTTAGAAAGCCGCAGGCTGTCGGCGAGACGCTTCCGAGGACCTGGAATCCAATGATGAAGAGAACCTGAGGGCGATGGGAATGGCCCGGAAACCCAAGTGGACCTCCGAACAGATTCCTGACCTGGCCGGCAAGGTGGCGGTGGTCACCGGCGCCAACAGCGGCATCGGGTTGGAGACCGCCAGGGAACTGGCCCGCCGGGGCGCCCACACCATCCTGGCCTGCAGGTCCACGGAACGCGGCCAGCAGGCGGTCGGGGAACTGCGAGCCGAGATGCCGGACTCCTCGGTGGAGTTGATGAAGCTCGACCTGGGGAGTCTCTCGTCCATCCAGGGTTTCGCCCTGGACTTCGCAAACGGCCACGCGCGCCTAGACATGCTGATCAACAACGCGGGCGTCATGGCCGTTCCCCACTCGCTTACCGAGGACGGATTCGAGAGCCAGATGGGCATCAATCACCTGGGCCATTTCGCCCTGACCGGGAGGTTGCTGGAACTGCTGCTGGCCACCCCCGGAGCCAGGGTGGTGACGGTCAGCAGCGTCGGTCACCGCGGCGCCACACTGGACTTCGAGAACCTGCTCTTCGAGAACGGCGGGTACACGCCGTTCCGGCCCTACTGGCGTTCCAAGCTGGCCAACCTGTTATTCACCTACGAACTTGAGAGGCGCCTCCGGTCCGCCGGCGCACAGGTTTCCGCTCTCGCCGCCCATCCGGGGTTCTCCTCCACCAACATCGGCGGCCATCTCGGAACCCACTGGTATTCGCGGATACAGGAACCACTGATGTCGGTGTTCATCCAGAGCGCGGCGATGGGCGCCCTCCCCACCTTGCGAGCCGCGGTCGATCCCCAAGCCGAGGGCGGCCAGTACTACGGACCGCGCGGGCTGGGAGGCCTGAAGGGACACCCCGTGGTGGTCTCTTCCAATGCCGCCTCCCACAACTCCGAGAACTCCCGCCAGCTCTGGCGAATCTCCCAAGAACTCACCGGAGTCCGCTACGCGCTACCGCCCTCCGGCGTCTCCGAATAGGCCTCCGAACCCCGCGCACGCTCGATCGTTTCATAAAGACCGTTTCGAAGCCTTTTGCCAGACACCCCTCACGGCGGCGCTCGGTCCCCGGCGATCAAATCCCCAGTATCTGCTTGGCGATTACTTTGGCCTCGTCCATGTCCTCGACATAACGGTCCTTGGGGACGCTCCGCAGTATTTGGAGCTTCTGGAGGCTGGCGCCGACCGCGCCTCCCAGGCCCATCACTATGCACTCGGTGTCTTCCTCGATGGCGACATCCACCAACCTCTCCACCACGAACGCGGCGCTGTCGTCCATGTAGTCGGTCTGGGAGAAGTCGAGGATCACCACCTCGTGGTCCCGGATGTCCACGCTGATGGTGCTGAACATCCGGTTGGATGACGCCACAGTGAAGCTTCCCCGGAAAGACACCAGGCCGCACCGGGCGGAGAAGGGGTCGAACTCGTCCTCGTCATCGTCGTCATCGCCGAGCAGGGCCAGCATGCTGTCCAGGGCGTCAGGTTCGCCGTCGCCATCCTCGTCATCTTCGTCGTCACCTCCCAGCAGGGCCAGCATGCTGTCGAGGTCCGGTTCACCGTCCTCTTCTTCCTCCTCGTCGGCCAGGAAGCTGATGTCGAGCAGCGGCGCGGAGATCACGCTGTCCAACTCCAGGTACTCGAACTGGCGAGCGCTCACCAACGCCGCCACGATCAGGCCCAGCATGATGGCGCTCAGCAGGTCGGCGAACACGGTGAGCCCCAGGGTGATGACCATCACCACCAGGTGCTCCCGCTGCACCCGGTGGATCCGGGTTATGAATCTCCAGTCGATGATGTCCCAGCCCACCTTCATCAGGATGCCGGCCAGCACCGCGTGGGGGATCTCTCCCACGTACTCCCCCAGTCCCAGGACCAGGGACATGAGGACCAGGGCGCACAGCACGCCGGACACCGGCGTCCTCCCGCCGATCCGGGCGTTCACCACGGTGGCGGGGATGTTCCCCGCTCCCGGCATACCGCCGAAGAGCCCCGAGAAGATGTTCCCCACCCCCTGGCCCATCAACTCCCGGTTGGGGTTGTGGGTGCCCCGGGTCAAAGAGTCGGCGATCAGGGACATGAGGAGGGTGTTGATCGAAGCCAGCAGGGCAAGCACCAGGGCCGGCTGGAAGGAACCGATCGCATGCTGGAGGACGGTGTGAGTGTCGATGATGTCCGGAAAGCCGGTCGGAACCGTCCCGATTAGTGGCGCCTCCTTCAACCACAGCACTCCCAGGCCCGTGCCGACCACCAGAGCGGCCAGGGTGGGCGGCAGCGCCCTGGCGAGTTTGGTCGGCCAGACCACCGTCACCACCAGGGTCACCAGGGCAATCGCCAGTGCGTGGTAGTTGACCGACGCCACGGCGTCGGGCACGGCGCGGATCGCCCCCCAGGTCCCCCCGCCGGGCGATGAGGCGCCCAGGAAGGGCAGCACTTGGAGCAGGACGATGATCACGCCCACACCGGACGTGAACCCCGAGATCACCGAGTACGGCGTATAGGCGACGTAGCGACCCATCTTGATCAGGCCCAGGAGGATTTGGATGACGCCGGCCATGATCACGATCGTGAACGCCTCGATGATGTTCTCCGCATAGCTCCCCACCACCACCGCCATGGCCACCGCCATAGGGCCGGTGGGACCCGAGATCAGCGCCTTGGTGCCCCAGAAGAGGGACGCGAACAGCCCCACCGCCACCGCGCCGTACAGGCCGGCGATCACCCCCAGGCCCGACACCACCCCGTAGGCGAGGGCCATCGGCAACAGGACGACTGCCGAGGTCACACCACCGAGAACATCTCCGCGGAGAGTTTGAAGGTCGTAATTCATCGCAATCCCCTCGGCCTGTCTAGCACCGAAAGAGTACCACTCTGCGGGACTTCCTTCCCGAATCCCGAACCCTGTTCAACCGATCGCATCCACCTTTTCCACAAAACGGCGGTCCCGAGAGGTGAGCCCGCCCACATCGTGGCTGGTGATCGCCAACTCCACCCGGTTGTAGACGTTCGACCACTCCGGGTGATGGAACAGGCGCTCTGCTATCAGCGCCACATGGGTCATGAAGGCGAAGGCGGCCCGGAAGTCGGAGAACTCATAGGAGCGCCGCAACACCTCCCCATCCCGCCGCCAGCCGGGATGGGCCTCCAGCAGGCGGGCGATCTCCTCCTCGGTCAGGAGGACCTTGGAACCCGTCATCGCGCTGGCTGGAGGAGTTCGATCCGAAAGCCGTCGGGGTCGAGCATCAGCACGGTCCTGCCGCCCTTGTTGGGACCGATAGTGGGCGTGACCGGCTGCGAGACCGACTTGACCCCTTTTCGGGTTAGTTCCTCGTACAGCGCATCGCAGTCATCCACCCGGAAGGCGACATGGGCCGTGCCGGGATTGGCGGTGCCCGGGTCGATGGCCTTGCGCTCCACGTTGCGATACTCCAGAATCTCGAGGACACTGTCGGAGTCGGGCATCCGCATCACCACCCCGTGCATGTCCACGCCTGGATACCCCAACAACTCCTCGATGTAAGGCGCCTGGCGGTTCCACACATGGACCACTTCCAGCCCTAACAGGTCCCGGTAGAACCGCAGAGACCTCTCCAGGTCGGTGACCTGTATCCCCGTGTGATGGTGGCCGGTTATCGCTCCCACTCGCAACCTCCTTGGAATCAGGGGAATGTCACTCCCGAAACATACAGGGGAAGTCTCTCCTACGCCTGGAAGCCGTCGATGCGGGACAACACCTCCAGCATGGTCTCGTCGGAACCGCCGCCGATCGAGACCAGCCGGCTGTCGCGGAAGAACCGGGCGGTCCAGGTCTCCTCCATGTAGCCGATCCCCCCGTGGAACTGGAGCACCCAGTCGGCGGTCTCCCGCATCAGCCGCCCCGACTTGAGCTTGGCGATGGTGGCGAACCTGGTGGGGTCTTCCCCCCGCATGTAGGCCTCGGCGGTCGCGTAGTTGTAGTGGCGCAGCAGGTCCAGTTCGGCCGCAAGCTCCGCCAGCCGGAAACTCACGTACTGATGGCCCAGCAGCGGCTTTCCGAACACCTTCCGTTCCCGGAGGTACCGGGCGGTCAGTTCCAAGGCCCTCTCGCAGGACCCCACCGCCGAGTAGGCCGCCCACATCCGCTCCACCACGAACTGTGACATCTGCTGCTGGAACCCCTGCCCTACCTCACCGATGGTGTTGGAGACCGGGACCTCCATATCCGTGAAGGTCAGAAGGCCGGTGTCGGAGGCCCTCATCCCCAGCTTGTCGAGCTTTCGTGAAACCTCGAATCCTTCTGCGTCAGTGGGCACCACTATCTGGCTCATCCCGGCGTACCCGCCCTCGTCGGAGGTCCTGGCCAGGAGGCACAGCCAGTCGGCCTGCAGGCCGTTGGTTATGTACATCTTCGATCCGTTGATGATCCAGCGATCCCCGTCCCGGACCGCCCGGGTCTTGATGGCGGCCACGTCCGATCCGGCGTCGGGCTCGGTGACCGCGATGGAGGTCACCATCTCCCCCCGGAGCGCCGGCGCCAGGTAACGCCGCTTCAGTTCCTCCGAGCCGTGCCGGTGCAAAGAGGGGGTGGCCATGTCCGTCTGCACTCCCACCGCCATCCCGATCGCCCCGTGATCGGCCCGTCCCAGTTCCTCCGCCAAGACCACAGTGAACAGATGGTCGGCGCCCTGCCCTCCGTAGGCGGGGTCGTGCTCCAGTCCCAGAAAACCCAGGTCGGCCATCTGGGAGAACACCTCATGCAGCGGCATCTCACCTGCCTCCTCCCACCCGTCCACCCGGGGATTGATCTCCTCCTCCACGAACCTACGCACCACTCGGCGAAACATCTGGTGCTCTTCAGAAAACGGCATGATCCTGGCCGGTCTTAGTTTACGGGTGGAGGCGCCAGGTCGATCCGCAGTTCCGAGAGCCGACCGCGCAGGTCGTCGGAACTGATGCGATCGCTCAACAGTTCGACCAGTTCCTCCTGGCGGGGCTGGCCGAAGGCGAGGCGGTAGATGGCGAGGGACTTCCGCAGTCGTGGAAGTCTCGCCGACTCGCGGCTGAAGGGCAGCATGGGTACCAAACGGTCGATCTTTGCTTGGCCTTGGTGAAACACCCAATAGGGCGCCATCTCCCCGTCGTCGGATCCTCCCTCGGATGCCGCTCGGTCGAAGAGGGCCTGCCAGAGATCACCTTCGGGCTCTCCCGCCCTCAGGACTTCAGGCCCGAACGTTTCGGCGATGTTCCGACGAACCGCATGGCATTTGTAGCGATGGACCCGACCCTCGCGCTGTTCGAGATCCACCGGACTGGTCGGAAGGTTCCAATGCACCACGGCATGGCACCACAGGTGAAAGTCCAGTCCTTCCTGCCCAACCGAGGTAGAAGCCAACACGAACGGCCAGAACGGCGAATTGAAGGCGACCGACACGGCGCCCACCCGCGCCTGGCCGCCCTCGTCGAGCGCCTGGTCGCCGAAGGTCACCGCGAAGCGGGTGCGCATGCGGCTCACAGAGAGAACCTCCGCCTGGCCATCGTCGGTCCGACGAGGAATGTCCACCCGCAGGGCCGAGGTTCGAAGTCGCAGGGACCCGCCGATCCTTCCGGCGATGTCTTCGGCGGCCTCGGCCCGTTGTGCAGAGTCGCCCAGTCTGACATATCCCAGCCAATCTCGGAGAACATGAGCGTGCTCATCGAGTACTGCCTGCAGATTGCCATCTACACAGTGAGCCGCCACGTCGCGCCAGTATCGGCCGACAACCGGAGCCGCTTGCTCGGACTCCGTGTGCTCCGTTTGGTCACCGGCGACTATGGCCGTGACCTCCGGGGCGTTGAAGAAACTCCGGAAGGCCTCGCTGATCAGGGCCGCGCTGGCCGTCATCGCCCGGTGATCGTGCGGCAGGCCCACCACTCGGCGGATTGCCCGGAGCGCGCACTGGGCCGGCCCTCCTAGCGCCAGTTCGGCTAGCACCATATAGAGGTCCTCAGGAGGCCGACCTAGGGCTTCGACACCGTGGTCGAGCAATGTCCAGGCTTCGGCGAGGTGCGCTCGGAAGTTCTGGTCGGGCCGTCCTCCCTCCCCGAGCCACGCCGACTGATCGGACAGCAGCTGACGAACGACCTCTGGGTAGTCCCGGTAGTCGAGCAGCATCGGGGCGGCCCAGTACCACCGTTGGTCAACCGCACCTTCGGAGGGCGCAGAGCCCGCCAATGGTGCGAAGGCGGCCTCAACCCACTTAGTGATGGAGGCGATCACATCGGGGCGGTCCCGCGTTGCGGTATCCAAATGCAGGGGATCCCCCAGTTGAGCGAGGGTGATGCTCGGCCAGCAGAGCAACAGGGTGGTCATCGAGGCGGCGCGCCGGTCGCCGGTGGCTTCCCCGGAGCGGCGATCACCGGCGGTCCGCTCGGTGGTGCGGAATGTCAGCCGCCCGCCCCCGCGCCGTCGGTACTGGGCCGTGTATTTGTGGTGGCGGTCCCGATAAGCCCGGCGCTCGGCCTCGAAGCTGACCAGCGACGACACCACTTTCGGGACAATCACCCAACCCGAGAAGATCAGTCGCTTTGTGAACCTATGGGCCTCTTCGGATTCATAGACCGATCCCGTGTCGTAATAGCGGATCGACGGCGGCACCCACAGAATCTCGAAGGCCTTGGAGCCTTGCAGGTCTTCCAACAGCCACCGCAGCCGACCGTTCTGAGGGTCGATGGCCCGGTAACGCTCCACCTCCTCCCAACTCAACAGTCCCGGACCCTGCTCGAGCAGGCCGCTGTCGAGGAACCGGCCCGCCTCGGCGGCCTGCTCCACGGCTTGTTTGAGCTTGTAACGTTCCATGAAGTTGATCAGGTACGGCGCCGATTTCCAGTACTCGGTGGGATCGGGATACCCCACGACCCGGGAGATCTCGCCGAACCGGAGATACGATCGTAGGTCGTCGGGCCCCACCGACGCCGGTACTACGTGGTCCCCGAGCATCCCGTCTCGGTCGGGAGTGGCGGCCAGCCGTTCAGTCCGGGCCATTACCTGCCGCAACTCCGAACCGATCTTCCCGCAGATGTCCGCCGCAGTGTTCAACGCCATCTCGGTGTCTTCGAACGCCCCCAAGGTGGTGAGCGTCCGGCGGAGATCAGCAAACCGGCGCCGTAGTCCCTCGACACGCCCGGAATCCCCGTAGAGAAACCGGCACGTATCCAGGAAGTCCGTGTAATGATCGTCGTCGGCGTCGTCGGCGGTGGTGTACATGCGGTAGGGGGTGGCGGAGAGCAACAGAGTGCGGGTTGGTCGGCCGCTCTCTGGGTCCTCGTATTCGAACAGCCTTTTGGCAAGTTCTGCGGCCAGGTTGTCGGGATGAGAATGGAGCAAATCTTTGAATCGCTGAAACTCGTCCAGCACAATGAGGTCAGGGCGAAGCGCATCAATACCGACGATGGCCATCACACGGCGTAGTTCCGCTATCAATTCTCCTTGCAGTGTCCGAATCCGGCGGGGGAAAGAACGTTTGTACCTGAGTCCGTCGACAATTTCCTCAAATAATGCCCGAATTGGTTGCTGTCCGTTTGTCCGTCGCTCGGTGTCCAACTCCTCGAGCCGTTTGGCGAACTCGGGCAACGCTCCCGTGATGCGTGGGCGATACCAGCGTTCGCATGCCCTGAGCCGCGCGTCAAGATCACCTGCTGTGATGCCTAACCAGAAAATCCAGCGGGCTCGGCGCTTCTTCATAGCACTCCAGCCCCAGTGGGATCGAAGGAACGTATAGGCAAGGGCCCGTTCCGGGAATGTGCCTGTGTTGCGGCCGAACCGCAGCGATGTGCCCGGCGATATCCCCAATAGGTTGATGCCTGGTCTTCCTTCGTGTTCCTCCTTTAGCTCGACTTGAGGGAGCATCGTGAGCCGGTCGACCTCCACGATTGTCGGCTCTATACCTTCGGGCGTGAGCTTTCTGAGGTTTTGGCGAAGGATGGCAGCGTTCGAGCACACATAGACGACATCATGGCGCCTATCACCCGTTCGCCCAAGGTAGTCGATGACCTGCGCTATCACCCCCTTGGCGACATGGGTCTTGCCGAGGCCAACTTCGTCGGCCACCAGAAACCGGAGTGCAGGATCGTGATCCGCGAACATGCGCTCGAACGCCCATTCAGCCGTACGCCGCTGAAAGTCCTTCAGGTCCGCCAACGCCGCGGCCACATCGATGCGTTGCTCGGTCATGGCAGGTTGGCGCCCTTTTGACAAGTACATTTAATAGCCACGTCGTAGATGGCGTCCCAGAGTTCGGCAAAGCCCGGCGGCAATGCATCGTCAGCCCGAAGATCGGCGATCAGTGGGTGCAGTCCCTCAAGTCTCCTCGGATCGCTCCTCATGGTTCGCAGCAACCGTTCCAGCACTGCAAAGCTGATCGAGCCAGTCCCATCGGATACCGATCGGTCAAGAGTCCTGGAGACTTCTTGGAGGTCGAGTTGATCGGAGTCGTCGTACAGGAGCGCCACCAGATAACGCAGGAACCGCTCGGCATTGCCGATCAGCACTCCAACCAAGCGTCGGATCCGGTGCTCGGGCACTCCGTCCAGCGGCACGGGGACCACGAATCCCGTCTGCTCACCGCTCTCATGGGTCAGTTCGAATGCCAGAAAACTGCTGAGAGCCTCCAGGGTTGTCTCAAAACGCGCCTCGAAGGGCCCGGCCGTCCCGACCTGCCGCCGATTGCCGGGAGTGGTCAGCGGCCAGCAGTGAATCTCGACCCCCTCCACGGCAGGCACGGACTCATCCGAGCGGTAGGTCACGGCCCACTCGTTGTCTCCTTCACCGGTGCCCTCCACTACTCCCACCATAGGAAGGCGAGCAATACGACGACGCGTCCGGTCAAGGATGGAGACGCCGTTCCCATTGCCGTCTTCCACCACGACCCGGTGGTAGTCGCGGAACAGGCTGAGCAACCCATGATCCTCCCCATCGCCGCCACAGAGTCGATCGATCCCCAAATCGGAGACCGACCCTCCGAGTTCGGCCAGTATCTCGACGTTGCCGCCGAAAGCAGGGCCGGTGGCGTTGGCCGACCCGACGAACAGTCTGATCCGATCTCCCGTCTCGAAGGCGAAGACCTTGGCGTGGACTCCGACCAGGGGCCGGCCGGGGTCGGCGGGTGACGGCGCCGGTGGTGCGGCGGCGCCGGGGTGTTCGCCATTGTCCTCCTGGGTGCGTCCGCCGACTGGTTCCGCGTGTTCGAAAGGGCTGCCGTCGTCGAAGACGTACTTGTTCTGGATGGAGCCGAGAGTGCCCTCCTGCAGCCCGTCGAGTGCCTCCTGCCGGCTGACCAGCGTGTCCACCCGCCCGGGATACACCCCTCCGAAGAAGTCGTCGGTCAGAAAGGGTGAAATGATCAGCGCGCGCTCGGGATCCCTTGGGAATGGCGGGGACGCCTCTCCGAGGCCAAACAGATGGATCGCCAGGTCATCAACGCCCGCTGGTAACTCGAACCGTGCGTCCTGGAGAGCTTCGGACAGCAAGCGCACCCGGTCTGCGTGCTCTGTTTCTACTCTCCCAACGGCAGCGTCGAGCAGACCCCTGAACAGTCTCCCCACCCCGTCCAGCCTCGCGCCGCGAGTGTCTGGCGTCTGATCAAGTCTTAACAGAGTGTCCCAACTCTCGTCGAAGGTCAGATTGCGACTGGCGATAAGCACGCGAAGGCACTGCGCAGCCGGGTCGCCGCCCCTTGAATCATCAGATGGCTGGTAGCGCAGCACCCAGACTTTGGGATGCACGATCCCTCCTCCGGGGGCCCTGACCGGGACCACCGCCCGCTCCAGAAAGGCGAATGCCCTGCTGGGCGGCGGCAAACTGATCCCGCCGGCCTCGCTGAAGACGGTGAGTTTGTGAGCATGAGCACGAAGTGCGTGAACCAGCTCCACTGGCGTAGACCCACTGGCATCACCAGTGGTATCCCGCAGGCCGGCAAGGGCGAAGGCGGCGGGCGCCGCTAGAAGTGCGCTCAAGTTAAGGGTGAACGTCACCGCCATGGCGGACTCCAACCCGAATCCGGCCGGGGGGCGCATCGCATCGATCAGCGTCAGCCGGTTGGTCGGCAGTAGCATCAGCGGCCACCCACCAACGCGTCGGCGATCTCGCCAATGTAGTTCTTAGCGATGGACCACCGGTACCCGAGCTGGCCGCCGGCCGCAGTTTGGTTCCAGTTCTCCAGTGCGGCGCGGTAAGCCAGACGGGCCCGCTTCCCCTTCAACCGGATCTCCCGAAGGCGGATCTGCTCATGAACCGTCGAATCTTGCTCGAACCCCTCAGGATTGTCAACGGCCGTACGGACGATCCCGGCAATAAAGTCACGGGTACTCCGCCGGATGCGGTACCTATCAAGAAGCTTCCAGAATGCTGGCAGGTCGTCGACCCAGGATAAAAGTTCCCCGTGGCGACTCTGGACCATCTCGACCCAGCGCTGCAGGCGACCGAGTTGGCCCTCCAACAGCCTGGCGGTGTCCCAACCGAGCTCCTGTCGAGCCCGGCGCGCCACCAGGACGTTGTAGGCGTACTGCGGACCGGCGGTCAACTCGGAGAAGCACCGGGCGTGGCGAACCACATCGGTTAGTTCCGCGCGCATGCCGTGGCTGGACACCTCCCATGGAAAGTCGCAGCCGGCGGCGAGGTGTGGCTGGGTCAACAACCAGGCCAGAAGGGTGTCCCCCTGCCGATGCCGAATGTTCTCGACTATGGTGGCGGCCTCCACGCTCCTCAACTTGAAGGTGATGTCGGCCTCCAGGAATCCCTCGGGAGCAGGCGGCAGCGGGGCCCACATCGAACTGCTTGGGTCCGTAACGATGCCGTCGTCATCGCGCGCCGCCCGGTACCGGCCCAGGGCGGCTGCCCGCTGTGCGTACTCGCCCAGGCTCAGGGGCAGTCGTCGCAGTCCCCAGTCCCCGAGTCCTCCCCAGTAGATGGAACTGGGCATACGCTTCAAGTTTCTACCGGCCTGGAAGCCGATCACTCGATTACCGGGTCCCAGATGGCGCAGACAGTCGATGAGCAGGGCCTCATCGTGGCGAAGGCGCTGGAAGAAATCTCCGGGTGCAACCTGGTCCTGTTCAATGCGCTGAAATGTCCATGGCAGGAACATGAAATACCGCAGCTTTGTCTGGATGTACGAAGTGCCGGGGTGCAGCATTCCGGAGAAAGCGTCGCGCACCGATCCCAGACCTAGGACATCCAGCGTGGTGGGCTCTTGGAGTGAGCGCAACAGCGTGGCGACTCGCTCTGTGGCGGCGGCGTCGAAGTCGAGCCACCCAAGCGAAGAGGCAGGCGAATAGGTGGTCATACGACTTCCATCAATCCACAAGGTAACACGGGGTTGTGACAGTGCGCGGTGGCTACCCAATCGTTATTCATCGTCCCGGTCGGCCGTATTTGGGTTAGTAGTAGCACTCTGCTTGGCTCCACGACAGGGAGGGGCACAGCTAAAAAGCCTGTCCGTCGGACCTCATCCTCCCGCTGGAAGGGAGGTCAGAGTTCGGCCGTGCGGAATGCCTCCCTGATCCCCACCCTGCTTCCGAAGCGCAGCAGGCCGCCCAGGTACACCCGGCCGGCCAGGCGGGTCATCAACACAACGGTGAGGATCATCAGCGCCACGGACACCGCCATCTGCCAGAGCGGGATCGCCTGGAAGGCGAAGCGCACCGGCGCCACGAAGGGAGCCGTGGGCGGGATGAAGGTGGTCACCACCGCCAGGGTGCTGGTGGGGTTGCCCACCGCCTGGATGGCGATGAAGAACCCGGCCACGGCCACCAGGGAGATGGGCGCCACCACGGTCTGTGCGTCCTCCGCCCGGGAGACGAGCGCGCCGGCCGCGCCGAACATCACCGCGAACAGCGAGTATCCGAGGATGAACCAGAGCATCAGGACCAGGAGGCTGTCGACCGGGAACGCCGGCAGATCGACGATGCCGGTCAGGTTGATTCCCACTAGGGCGATCACCACCGTTCCGACGAACTGGCACAGTCCCAGGAGTCCGATGCCCAGGATCTTTCCCGCCAGCAGTTGCCAGGGCTCGAAGGCGGCCAGCAGCACCTCCACCACCCGGTTGGTCTTCTCTTCGGTGACGCCGCTCAGGATCAACGACCCGTAGAGGAGCACGGCCATGTAGAGCAGCATCAGCCCCCCGAAGGCGATCACCGAGCGCTCGCTGTTCTCCTCTGCATCCGCGCCCGACAAGGACCTCACCTCGAGTGGCTGGGAGGTGAGAATGTCCACCACCTCCCCGGCTCCGGAGGCGACCAGGCTCTCGATCTGAACCGAGCGGGCGCCCCTCTGGAGCAGCGACTCGAGGGCGCCGCCCGCTTCACCCCCGGCACCCCGGACCACTATCTCCCTGCCGTCCATCAGCACCCCGTCCACCTCCTCGGTGTCGGCGGCTGTCTCGGCCGCTTCCCGGGTGGCGAAGGGGACCACTTCGATGGTGGTCCTCACCTCCCTTCCCGGGGGATTGGCCAGCGCCACCGCCGCGTCGATCACCACCTGGTTTCCGTCGCCCACCACCCCCACCTCGTATCGCACGTCGTCATCGGCGAAGATCAGCGGCAGGAACAGGACCGCCGCCACCAAAAGCAACGTGATGGCCACCGAGACGATGAAGGCCCCCGACCGGGACCGCTCCCGTATCTCGCGTCCCATCACCAGCCGGATGGCCTGCCAGGACGTCATCCCGCCACCGCCTCCTTGAAGAGCTCCGACAGAGAAGGCGCCGAGAAGGTGAAGTGGCGAACGTCGCCACCCAGGTCGAGCCGGGAGACGAGATCGCTCAAATCCCCTCCTTTTCTCGCCACGATCCGGTGCCGGTAACCGTCGAAGTCAACGGAGACGACCGACTCGAGCCGACTCAGCCGCTCGACATCCCCTCCGCGCATCTCCACTTCGATCACCCAGTAGGGAGAGTCCATCTTGAGTTGGCGTACCTCTCCTCCCATCACCACCCTGCCCCGGTTGATGATCGCCACGTCCTGGCAGAGGTCTTCCACCATGTCCAACTGGTGGCTGGAGAACACCACCGCCGCTCCGGAAGCAGCCCGGGAACGGAGGATCTCCGCCATGGTCTCCACCCCGAAGGGGTCCAGTCCGCTGAACGGCTCGTCCAGCACCAGCAGTTCCGGGTCGTGAATCAGCGCGGCGGCCAACTGGACCCGCTGCTGGTTCCCGTGCGACAGCTTCTCGAGGGGATCGCCGATCCGGTCGGCCAGCCCCAACTCCTCCAGCCACTGCTCGGCCGCCGCCGAGGCCTCCCCAGTGGTCATCCCGTGAATGCGGCCCAGGTAGGCGAGTTGGCGGCCGATTCTCATCTTCGGGTACAGGCCCCGCTGCTCGGGCATGTAGCCGAACCGCAAACGCTCGCGCTGGCCCACGGGCCTGCCCCTCCAGGTGACCGACCCCTCATCGAGGCTCACCAGATTGAAGACCGACCGCATGGCGGTGGTCTTTCCGGCCCCGTTGGGCCCGAGAAAGCCGAGCATCCGCCCCCGCTCCACCCGGAAGCTGCACCCGTCCAGGGCTTGGACCTCCCCGTAGCGCTTGGAGAGTCGGCTCAGTTCCAGCATCCGGCACTCTTCCTTCCTCTTGTTTCGAATCATATTCGAGAGCCGCTTGGCGCCAAATTGATATCCTTGGGGCCGCGATTCCGTCCCACACTCCGTTGAACCCCAGCGTCCTATTCCTCTGCCTGCACAATGCCGGACGGTCACAGATGGCGGCCGGGTTCATGCGGTTGCTGGCCGGAGGAAGGGTCGAGGTGTTCAGCGGCGGGTCGGAGCCTGCCCAGGAAATCAACCCCGGCGCCGCCCAGGCCATGCTGGAAAAGGGCATCGACATCAGGGGAGAGATTCCCCGGCCGTGGTCGGACGAGATCGTCCGGGCCGCCGACGTGGTGGTGACCATGGGGTGCGGCGACGCCTGCCCCGTCTATCCCGCCAAGCGCTATCTCGACTGGGAGGTGGACGACCCTGCCGGTCGGACACTGGGGGAGATCCGTCCCATCCGCGACGACCTCGAACACCGGGTGCGGGGCCTCCTGGCCGACCTGGACATAGAACCGGTCTGGTGATCTGACCGGCGGAGCCGGTTACGGGCCCAGCACCGCCAGTGGAACCACCGCCACCCCGTCAGGACGGACGTAGCTGTACCGGCCTCCGGTTATGACCAGCAACCGGGCAAGACGGGCAGCCCGTCGTTCGGTAACCCGATCCCGCAACTTCAGCAAGGCCGCCGCCCCCTGGTCGATGGCCTCGGACCCGCCCAGTTTGACCTCGGCCGCGATCCAGCGCCCGTCCCGAGCCTCGATCACCGCGTCTACCTCCAAGCCGCCGTAGTCCCGGTAGTAATAGACCGAGGCGTCGTGAGCCTGGGCGTAGACGCGCAAGTCGCGCACCGCCATCGACTCGAGAAGGAACCCGAAGGCATTCAGGTCCTCTAAGTATCTTCGAGGGCCCACTCCCAATGCAGCCGGAGCCAGGGAGGGATCCACGAAATGACGTTTCGGCGCCTTGAGTAGACGTCCTCTCGACCGAAGATGGACATTCCAGGCGGGCAGATCCTCCACCACGAACAGTCGACTCAATGTCTCCATGTAGGTCCTGACCGTGCCACGGTTGAGCGGAGTTTGCCCCTCGGTCTCCTGGGCGAGCTTGTCGAATCCGACATGATTGGCGACGTTGCGCGCCAACGACTGCATCAGACGCATCACCCTTTCGGGACTCCTCCGGACACCGTCCACAACTGACACATCCACGCGGCATATGTTGTCTACATAGCTGCGGACTTGCCTCATGGCGTCCTCCAGGGGAAAATCGATAAATTGAGGCCAGCCGCCCCGGCAGGCGGCGGCCACCAACTCCGGCACGTCCAAAGACGCCTCAACCACAGGGCACTCCCAGGTCTCGAAGCCCTCAAGCATCTCGCCCACGGACACCTCTCCGGCGGAAAGCCCCATTTCGTAGAGCGACATCGGACGCATCCGAACACGGCTGATACGTCCCGCTCCGGAGTGTCGGGTCAATTCATCGGTGGGGACCGCGGAACCGGTGAGAATGAACTGCCCCGGCAGTCCCCGTCGATCGCATGCGGCCCGCACCAGGTGCCAGAGATCGGGAACCCTTTGCCACTCGTCGAGGAGACGGGGAGTTGCGCCGTCGAGCAACAACCCCGTGGCCTGGGTCGCTATCCCCCAGAGGTCGGGACGTTCCTCCAAGAACACCTCGCTTCGAGCGAAACGCTGTCCGGTCCAGGTTTTGCCGCATGCCTTGGGACCTTCGATGAGGACGGCCCGCGCCGCTTTTAGGACAGCCGGTATTTCATGGTCGACGACCCGATCACGATAAGTCGGCAGAGGTGAAGAACTTGTCGGATACATGGCTTAAGGAACTGGTTCCCCAATAGGAGACGAGATCTATCCTACATTATTCGGAAAGCTTATCCTACATTATTTGGAGGTTCTATCCTACATTATTCGGAAGATTGATCCTACATCATTTGGACGAAATCATCTCTCATCATCCTCAACCAGGAGAAAAAACCAACCGTCCCGGAGTAAATCCAACCTACCAACGGCATGTATTTTTCGTCTGCGTCGCCCCTCAGGGCTTTCTTCTAGCCAGAGGCTCCGGACCGGGCGGTACGGACCTTCTTTCCGTTCAGCATGGCTCCTATCGGCGTGTAGCGGACGAACGCCTGATAGGAGAGGAGAGAGACGGCCGTCACCACCCCACAGATCAGGAGGAACTTGACTCCGGCGAAGAGGTCCCAATCGAAGACCAACATCTGGGCGGCCACAACCAGGGGGAGATGCACCAGGTAGACCCAATAGGCGGAGTCGGACAAATACCGGATCCCCCGGCGTTCCCGGGGCAGCAACACCCGGAACAGCCCCATCAGGCCGAAGCACATGCCCCAGGCGTAGAGCACCTGCAAGACGGACGCCA
>JAPPKR010000023.1 GCA_028819835.1 bacterium
CGGATCTCGGTCTGCCGGTCATCGTCAAGCGCATGCGGTTCGGATATGATGGCCGCGGCCAGGTCCGACTCACGAAGGTTGACCAGGCCGCGGTGCGCGGGGTTGTGGATGCACTCGGTCCCGAGCGCATGCTGGTCGAGGAGGTTGTTCCCTTCGACGTGGAGATCTCGGTCGTGGTAGCCCGGGGGGTCAATGGCGAAGTGGCCCATCACGGCGTCATGGAGAACGTCCACGTCAACCGGATACTCGACACGACCGTTACGCCACCCGCATCGGTCCCGCCCAGGGTGGTCGGAGCTGCCGTGGACCTCGCAACCGCGATCGCCCGTCACCTCGACCTGGTCGGGGTCCTCTGCGTTGAGATGTTCGTAGCCGGAGACAGCCTAGTGGTGAACGAGATCGCTCCGCGTCCCCACAACAGCGGCCACTGCACCATCGAGGCGGCCTCCACCAGCCAGTTCGGTCAGCATATCCGGGCGATATGCGGCCTGCCCCTCGGTGACGGCTCTTGCCGTCCTGCGGCCATGGTGCAGCTTCTCGGTGATCTCTGGAACGATCATCCCGGCCGCCAACCTGCATGGTCGGAGGCCCTGTCCGACCCTGGCGCGCACCTCCATCTCTATGGCAAGGAGGAGGTCCGCACCGGTCGCAAGATGGGCCACATCACGTGCACCGACACCACGGTCGAGCGGGCTTTGCAACGCGCCCTGGCGGCGCGCCGCAGGCTTCGGCGGCGGTCATGATCGGCGAGCTTGACCGTGACAGCCCCCGCGAGAAGTGCGGGGTGGTGGGCGTCTATGCGCCCGGCCGGGAAGCGGCCCGGATAGCGTTCTTCGGGCTCTTCGCCCTGCAGCATCGAGGTCAGGAGGCCGCCGGTATCGTCAGCCACGACAGCCTGTTCACCCATGTGCACAAGGGTGAGGGGCTGGTCGGCTCGGTTTTCAACGAGGACATCCTCTCGACTTTGAAAGGTTCGGTGGCCATCGGCCACAACCGCTACAGCACCACCGGCGGTTCCACCCTTCGCAATGCTCAGCCGCAGGTGATCGAGACCATCGACGGTCCGCTGGCGGTCGCCCACAACGGCAACCTCGTGAACGCCCCCCAGCTTCGCCGGGAGCTTCTGGAACAGGGCGTGGGCTTGCAGACATCCTCCGACACCGAGCTGATGGTCCATGTCCTCACCGGGGCGTCGGGTAGCTGGCTGGAAAGGATCCGGACGCTCATGAGGCGGGTCGAGGGAGCCTACTCGCTCACCATTCTCACCCGCCAGGCTATCTACGGAGTCCGCGATCCGCGTGGATTCCGTCCCCTGGTGATCGGGGAGATCAATGATGGCTACATACTTGCGTCGGAGACCTGTGCGTTCTCAACGACCGGCGCCAGCTTCGTGGCCGAGCTGCAGCCAGGGGAGATTGCCAGGATCGACGCTTCGGGGCTGCACATCGAACAGGGGGCGCCTCCGCCCGCCCGGGCCTTCTGCACTTTCGAGCACATCTACTTCTCCCGGCCCGACACCGTCCACGACGGCGACCTGGTGCACAGCGTGCGACAGCGGCTAGGCAGGGAACTGGCGCGGGAAGCCCCGGTCGAAGCGGACCTGGTCCTTTCCGTGCCCGACTCGGGAACGCCTCATGCGGTCGGCTTCGCCCAGGAATCGGATCTGCCCTACACCGAGGGGCTGATCAAGAACCGCTATGTGGGCCGGACTTTCATCGAACCGACCCAGGAGCTGCGCGATGCCGGGGTGGCCATGAAATTCAATCCCCTCCGGGATAACCTGGCAGGCCGGCGGATCGTGATGGTCGACGATTCGATCGTGAGGGGGACGACTGTCGGACAGTTGGTGCGTATGTTGCGCGACGCCGGAGCCGCGGAGGTACACGTGCGGGTGGCGTGTCCCGCCATCACCCATCCCTGCTACATGGGGATCGACATAGACTCCCCGGAGCATCTGGTCGCCGCCCGCATGTCGGTGGCCGAGATCTGTGAGGAGATCGGCGCCGACTCACTCGCCTATCTCTCGCTGGAGGGTCTGATGAGAGCACTCTCTTCCGAAGACGGCTACTGCAACGCCTGTTTCACCGGTAAGTACCCGTTCGAACCTGAGAGTTTCGTTCAGTTGCAACTCGGTCTCAAGGATCGCTTCGCATCAGTGTGGGGAGAGTGAGCAGGTGACCACGGTGCTTGTCGTGGGTGGAGGAGGCCGCGAGCATGCGCTCTCTTGGTCCCTGGGCAAGTCCCCCCGGGTGGACCGGATCCTCGTAGCTCCCGGTAACCCAGGGACGGCTTCGGAGAAGCATTGCGAGAACCTGGCCGTCGGAGCAGGTGACCTTGCCGGGTTGGTGGCCGCTGCCCGCCATGAATCGGTCGATCTGGTGGCAGTGGGTCCCGAAGCCCCGCTGGCTGCGGGACTTACCGATGCGCTGGATGCGGTCGGTATCCCTGCCTTCGGCCCCACCGCCGCCTGCGCCCGCCTCGAGGCTTCGAAAGCCTATTGCAAGACCTTCTTGAACGCGCTCTCGATACCGACCGGCGCATCGGCCTCGTTCCGTGACCCGGACCTCGCCATCGCCTATCTCGAGCAACTCCCGTCCCCCCCGGTCATCAAGGCCAGTGGCCTGGCGGGCGGCAAGGGAGTGGTGGTCGCCGAGACCCATGGGGAGGCGGCTGCGGCTCTCCGGGCGATGCTAATCGAAGGGCGGTTTGGTGAAGCAGGCCGAGAGGTGTTGGTGGAGGAGCGGCTGTGGGGTACCGAGGTGTCGGTGCTTGCCTTCAGCGACGGGACCGACTTCGTCGTCATGCCCTCGGCGCAGGACCACAAACGGCTCTTCGACGGTGACAGGGGACCGAATACGGGAGGAATGGGCGCCTTCGTACCGTCCCCGGTCGCCAGCGCAGCGCTCATCGACGAAGTGAGCGACCGCATCATCCGGCCGACCCTTGACGCGCTCGGCGAGACCGGTACGCCGTATCGAGGCGTGATCTACTTCGGGCTGATGATCACCGACGCCGGGCCCAAGGTGCTGGAGATCAACTGCCGCATGGGCGATCCTGAAGCGCAAGCGGTGCTGCCACTCTTGGAGACCGACCTCTTCGAGGTCATGCTCGGATGCGCCACCGGTTCGCTGGACGGCGTCTCGGTGGACTGGTCGCGGTCGGCGTCCGCCACCGTGGTGATGGCCTCTGCCGGTTATCCGACCGGTTCTGCGCCACCTGCGCCGATCACCGGTCTCGAAGAGGCGAAACTGACGGGATGCTTGGTGTTCCATGCCGGGACCGACCGCATCGACGGCGTGACCCTTGCCACCGGGGGGAGGGTGCTGGGCGTCACCGCCCTGGGGAGCACCCTGGCGGAGGCGACGGAGCGTGCCTACGCGGGCACCGAGTCCATCTCCTTCGAGGGTGCGCATTACCGGCGGGACATCGGCCGCCGCCTCCCACCCGAAGCGGACAGATCGCCGCCCTTCCTGCAGGCGGACACCGGATGATCACCTATCGCGACTCGGGAGTCGACATAGATGCCGGCAACAGAACCGTGGAACTCCTGGCCTCGGCGGTGGCCTCCACCGCTACCGACGAGGTACTGGAGGGCGGGGGAGGATTCGGCGGCCTTTACGCGGCCGACCGGCTCGGACCCGGGAAAGTGCTGGTGGCATCCACTGACGGGGTCGGCACGAAGGTGGCGCTGGCGGCTCGGTACGACCGCTGGCACGGAGTAGGAGTCGATGTGGTCAACCACTGCATCAACGACATCCTGGTGGTCGGCGCCGAGCCGAGATTCTTCCTCGACTACATCGCGACATCGAAACTGATACCCGAGGTGGTGGTCGCAATCGTTGCGGGTATGGCGGAGGCCTGCCGGGAGGCAGGCTGTGCGTTGCTGGGAGGTGAGACGGCGGAGATGCCGGGTGTCTATGCGGCCGGAGCGGTGGACGTCGTCGGAACGATTGTAGGGACGGCCGACCGCGATGGTCTTCTCCCCCGTTTGGACGAGGTGAGAAAAGGGGACCTGCTGGTCGGCCTACCCAGCAGCGGGCCGCATACCAACGGGTATTCGCTGATCCGTCGGCTGATCGAGGACCGGGAACCGCCGCCAGCCATGATCGATCGCCTGCTGGCCCCTCACCGCAGCTACCTGCCGTTCATGCGCTCGCTGCAAGCCGAAGGAGTGGCGCCCAAGGCCCTGGCGCATGTAACCGGTGGCGGCCTGGTCGACAACCTTCCCAGAGTGCTCCCCTTTGGCCTGGGTGTGACGGTCGAACTGGGATCGTGGAAGATACCGGAGCCCTTCGTGACCCTTGTGGATTGGAGCGGGATCGAAGATGGTGAGGCATTCCGCACATGGAACATGGGCATCGGTATGGCGGCGGTCATCGACAGGGCTCTCGGTAGGCGAGCCACGGAGCTGGGCTGTCTGGAGATCGGGGAAGTGATGCCCGTCCGGGACGGGGGTGAACGGGTGGCGTTCGCCGGTTCCTGGCGGTGACGGGACGGCTGGTCGTCCTGGCCTCGGGCTCGGGCACCAACCTGCAAGCACTGATCGACGCGGTGGCGGCCGGTCGGGTTCCGGCCCAAGTGACCAAGGTGATCGTCAATCGCCGGGGGGTGCCCGCCCAGGAACGTGCCCGCCGCGCAGGAATCCCCGAGGAATGCCGCCTGCTCGGGCCCTATGTCGAAGGTGAACCCGATCCCCTGGCGGCCCGGTCCCGCTACGACGCCGACCTGGCCGACGCGGTAGCCGCCGCCCGGCCCGATCTGGTGGTGCTGGCCGGGTGGATGCACCTGTTGTCAATGGCGTTTCTCGAACGATTTCCGAAACAGGTGATCAACCTCCATCCCGCCCTTCCCGGGATGTTCCCCGGAGCTAACGCAATCGAAGAAACATGGGCGGCCTATCGAGCCGGGGAAGTCACGTCCGCCGGCGTGATGGTTCACTACGTCGTGGACGAGGGCGTGGATGACGGTCCTGTCATCACCTCCGAAGAGATACCGATACACGACGACGACTCGATCCACAGCCTCACCGAGCGGATCCACCGGGTAGAGCACCGGCTACTGGTCCACGCGGTGACAACACTTCTCGAAGAGCGGCGCTGACGACCCGTCCGGGAGGGCAACCGCGGCGATGGAGGCCGGGGCGCGCCCTCCACAACTGGAGGGGGGCTACCTCTCCGCAAACACGTGGCGGTCGAGCAAATGGGGATCGGTTTCGAGGGCCGACCGATCGAGCACCGCCCAAATCGAAGGCAGCCCCCGGTAGCGGCCATCCCAGTCCAAGCCGTATCCCACCAGGAAGTCGTATCCGACCTCAAAGCCGCGGTATTCCAGGGGCACCTCGATCAGCCGACGCACCTTCCGGTCCAGAAGGGCAACCGTGGCAATGGAAGCCGGGGCACGCTCTCTCAACAACCGGTGGATGGCGTCGAGGTTGAAACCGGTGTCCACCATGTCCATGACCACGATCACGTCTCGTCCACCGACATCGGTGAAGAGGTCCATGGCGATACCGACATAGGGGCCCTCCCTGTAGCGTTTGAGCGCCAGGAACTCGATCTCCATCTCAAGATCCATGTTCCTCACCAGGTCCGCCAGAAAGCACACCGATCCCTTCATTATCCCCACCATCACGGGTGAGCGGTCCCGGTATTCGGTGGTAAGGGCCCTGCCCAGTTCGGCCACCCGTTCCGCGATCTCGGTGGAGGTGATCACTTCAGAGACGGTGCTCGGGCCGAACAGCCGGTCAGCGTCGTTCATGGCTTTCCTATCTTAATGACCCCCATCCCATGACCCAGGATCGACTGCGCGAGCCCGCCCGGCGGGCGTTCTCCGTCCCGACCGGTTTAGCATCTCATCGCCATGCGGCCAAACTATTGCCCATGAAGGCGTCGGAGACCGAGACCCGGAACGGTCACCCTCCCCTAGGAGTCCCCTTCTCGGTCCTCATGCCCGCCTACAACGAGACGGATGTCATCGGGACCACCCTGGCCGAGTTGCTGGAGTACCTACCGCAAGACGCCGAAGTGCTGGTGGCCGCCGCCGACCACGCCGATGGCTCGTTGGTGAGGGGCGAGCGCAGCCCGACCGGGCAGACAGCCCTGGCCGGCGGAGACCGCCGGGTGCGAGTGTGCGACGGAGGAGGGCTCGCCGAGGCGGTCCGCAACGCCGCACACGCGGCCCGTCACGAACTGGTGGTGGTGATGGACGCCGACGGACAACACGACCCGGCCGCGGTGGAAGAGATGGTCGCGGCGCTGGCGAACGGGTACGACCTGTGTGTGGGAGAGTTGGAGCAGCAGGGGAAGAGGTGGTACCGCATGGCCCTCACCCGGACCTCGATACTGCTGACGCGCCTGCGGATGCCCCGCCGGACCAGGGGGCTGCGCTTCCCCCAGTCCGGTTTCTTCGGAACCCGCCGGTCGGTCCTGGCCGAAGCCCTGGAAGGGATGGCGCCGCACGGCTTCAAGGTCCTGATCGCGGTCCTGATGTCCAGACCGCTCCGGGCGACCGGAGTCGAGACGGTGATCAGGGATCGGGTGGCCGGGGAGTCCAAGCTGAACTGGCGGACCATAACCTCCGACACCCGGTTGCTGCTGAGAAGGTGTGGGCGCTGAGAACGCGGGCTATGGGTCTTCGGAGGAGAAGACGCCCAGCATCCAACCCAACAGATCACCCAGCCCCCCGGGAGGTTCACCCACCCGGATCGCCACTTGTTCGCGGGTGATCACCACCTCCGCCTCCGGGACCTCCTCGGTCTCCACCGGGAGGTCGGCGATCGTGGTGGGGGTGGCCGACTCGGCCAATAGCTGGCTGCGGTTTATCTTCAGATCGGAAAAGGCCAGACCGGGGACTGACCCGAACGAGTCGAACCCGAAGTCAAGCAGCGCTTCTGCTTCGGCGAAGTGGTCCTCGGTGTTCATCACCACCGCCAGAAGCCTCCTGCCCTGTCTCACGGCGCCCGCCACCAGCACCCTTCCGGCGTCGTCGGTGTACCCGGTCTTCACCCCGATCGCTCCCTCGTAGTCGAACAGCAGTTGATTGGTGTTCGTGTAGACCCGTTCCTGGCCGTCCGGCGAATCCCGGAGAGAGATCTGACGGGTGGCCACCGCCTCGACCAACTCCGGGTGCAAGAGAGCCTCCCGGGTCAGGACCAGGAGATCCCGAGCCGTGGAGTACTGGTCGGGATGATCTAGACCGTGGGGATTGGCGTAGGAGGTGTTCACCAGACCCAGTTCGGAGGCCCGCTGGTTCATCATCCTGACAAACTCCTGGGCGGTCCCGCCCACATTCTCGGCCACCGCATAGGCCGCGTCGTTGCCCGAGCGGATCAGAAGGGCTCTCACCAGGGTGCGCAACAGGAAGACCTCCCCCTCCACGAGATCCACTCCCGCCTCCCCTATCGATACGGCAGCCTCGCTCACCCGCACCGGAGAGGAGAGGTCACCGGCCTCCACCGCCAGAAGGGCGGTCATCAGCTTGGTGGTTGAAGCCATCGGCCTGCGCTGGTCGGCGTTGTGCTCCGCCAGCACCACCCCGTGGCGTTCGTCGAACAGCAGCCACGACTCGGCGGCGAGTTCCGGCGGATCGGGAACCAGCGTCCAGGGAAGAGGGGGCGGCTCGACCCACAGGGGACTGGCCGTGGCCGTGGCGCCCATCACCGCCACCAGGAGCGTGGCCAGGAACGCCACCATCAACCCGAGGCGGGTGGGGGTTTTCAGCGGCGCAACTCCGCCCGGAGAGAAGCCAGAAGCAAGGCCCGATGGATGCCGACCAGCGCGTCGGCGCACCCTATCAGCAAGTCCTGGACATGCTCGCCGCCCTCGCCCAGCCACTGCACCCTCATCAGGGGGCCCGCCACCGACCGGAACAGGTCCACTTCCCGGTCGACCGCCAACCGGATGGAGCGGAGATGGCGACCACTCAGACCCCGGTCCATCAGGCGCTTGGCCTCCGACGCCACCGGACCGGCCTCGGGAGGGAAGATGTCCTCCTCCCCCCGCAGCGGGGAGATGATCCGATGGGCGACCAGGTCCTCCAGTTGATCGGGTCTCATGCCGCTGCGCCGCAACACGTCGGCGCGGGTGATCGGCTCACCCGCCTCTTCCAGGAGGGAGCCGTCCGAGCCCGTCGGGTCATGGGGGTCGTCTCCCCGTTCCCAGGCGGCCAGCTTGGACTTGATCACCTTGAGTGGAAGAAAGTGGTCCCGCTGCTGTCCCAGGATGTATCGGAGCCGGGCCACATCGGTCCGGTCGAACCGCCGGTACCCCCCTTCGGTGCGGCGCGGGAGGATCATGCCCTTTGTCTCCAGGAACCGCACCTTCGAGACGGTGATCTCGGGAAAGTCTTTCTTGAGGACCTTGATCACCTCCCCGATGGAGAGGTCCCGCTGCTCAGTCATTGCCCCGGACTACAACCAGGTGGAAGCGTCCCACCATCAGCCTGTCCCCGGGCTGCAGCCGGCTTTCCTCCATCCTGGCGCCGTTCACATAGGTTCCATTGGTGGAGCCCTCATCCTCCACCGTCAATCGGTCCGCCTCCGCCGTCAGGCGGCAATGCCGGCGGGAAACCGTGATGTCGTCCAGGAGTATCCCGCTGTGCAGATGGCGCCCCACCTCGGTGATTCCCTTCGAAAGGGGATAGGTCCTGCCGGCCTGAGCCCCTTTCTCCACCATCAGCCCCCACCCGCCGAACCCCTCCAAGCGGCCAGGTTCCTCCCTGCGAGGCGCCGAGTGGGGGTCAACCGGCCGGAAGATGGCGGTGGGATCACTCCCCCGACTGGACGACGCCCCGGCACCGGAAGATTGTTCCCCGGACAGCAGCGGAAAGTGCACACCCTTCATTGTAACTTGGCGTCCCCCCGCCGGACCTGCCAAGTCGGCCCGAACGGGCCCGCCTCAGGAAACCAGGTCCCGGTAACCCGCCGCGTCCAGGAGGGCGGAGGGCAGCGACCCGGCTTGGGACAGATCCAGTATCCAGCCCACGCCATAGGGATCGTGGTTGACCAACTCCGGTCGGCTCTCCAACTCCTCATTCACCGCCAGGATCTCACCATCGAAGGGCGCGTAGATCTCGCCCACCGACTTGGTCGACTCCAACTCGGCGATGATCTCTCCCTCCGTCACCTCGTCGCCAACCTGAGGCAACTGTGCATAGACCACATCGCCCAAGGCGTCCTGCGCGTAGTCGGTGATGCCCAACCGGGCCTTGCCGTCTCCGACCAGGACCCACTCGTGCTCGGTGGTGTAAAGGAGGTGGTCGGGGATCTCGATACGGTTGTCTTCCATGGGGACATACCTTATCAGGAATGGGCATGGGCCTGCCGCTTCTCCGCCTTCCCTCCCGGCCGGGTCGCCGCCGTCCCGGAGCGCCGCTACCCCGCCTCCCGGACCGCCGCCAGTCCGTCCCGGACGTACAGGACTCCAGACCACCAGTACAGCGCCATCCCCACCACCACCGCCACCCAGGCTATGGCGTCGATGACGGCTCCGAAGGCGCCGCTGAGGTCGGAGGAGAAGTAGAACAGGGGAATCGCCACGTAGAGGAAGGTGATGGCCGCCTTCCCGCTCATGCGGACCTCGAGTGCGCTTCGCCGGGCAGTCATCCACCCGGACCAGAGACCGACCGCCACCGACCGGGACAGTATGACCGCTCCGGCCCAGACGGGCAGCAGCATCTCGACCATCCCGCCCAGCACAGCCGATCCCATCATCAACCAGTCCCCGACCGGGTCCAGGAAGGCCCCCAGATCAGTCACCTGGTCCAGCCGGCGGGCCAGCCATCCATCCAGCCAGTCGGTGACTCCCATCACCACCAGGATCAGCGCGGCCTCCGTGGGGCGGCCCCCCAGGAGGACCCACCAGAACAGCGGGACCAGGAGAATGCGGAAAAAGGAGACCAGGTTGGGAACGGTAATTATCCGCGACCTGCCGGAACGTGTCCCGCTCATTGCGTGCCCAGCCTGCAGAAGAGCTCCCCCAAGCGGGCCCGGGGACGGAGGTTGAGCCGGGAGAGCTCGACGCCGGCCTCCAGGATCAGGTCCGCCGAGCGGAGCGCCCTGGCAGGATCAACCGACGGCGGCCGCATCCGGTCCCCCGATCGTTCGGCGGACCCCGACAACTCCCGGGCTGCGGCCTCCACAAACCACCCGGCCATTATTTCCAGCCCCGACACCCACAGCAACCGGCGCTGTCGGCGGGTCTCCCGCTGCGCCTTCTCCCTCTCTGTGCCCTTCGCCGACCGGGGCGGCCGCACCTGGTCGAGCATCCGCTCGGTGTGGATCAGCGCCTCATCCACCATGGCCAGCGCCTGGCCGGCCCCCAAGTGGTCGAGTTCGGCCAATTGCTCCGCCTTCTCCATCCAGGCGGAGCGAAACCTCGCCACCGGGGCTTCTCCCCTGAGCTGCAGCGCCATCCCCGGCCGGCCTCCCGCCACCTCCGCCACCACCTCTGCCTCGGAACGTTCCATGCCTCTCCTCAATAGCCCCTCCACCAGCTCGGAGGTCCCCACCTTGCCGAAGTGGATGATGCGGCAGCGGCTGGCCACGGTGGTCGGAAAGTCCTCTGCGGAGACGGACACCAGGATGAACACGGTGGAGCCCGTGGGCTCCTCCAGCGTCTTGAGCAGCGCATTGGCTGCCGGTTCGGTCATCTCCCGGTCGATTATGAACACCTTGTGAGACGATTCCACCGGAGTCCGCGCCGCCCTCTGCACCACCCCCCGGGCGTCGTTCACCCCGATCCGCTGTCTCTCCGCGGGGCTCACGTCCACGATGTCCGGATGCCCACCTGCCCGGGCCTTCCCACATGAAAGACACCCATCGGGATGGTCGCCGCCCCGGGAACAGACCAAACGCTCGGCAAAGCGCCGAGCCACCAGGCTCTTGCCGACCCCCCGCGGTCCCACAAACAGATAGGCGCCCGCCGGGGCGCGGGATTCGGCCACCAGCCTCTCCCAGACGGCCCGATGCCCGATGATCGGTGGAGGACCATCCCGCGCGGCTAGCAGTCCCGCAGCCATCCCCGCTCCTCCAAGACGGAAACCAGGCGCTCCGCGATCTTTGCGGTGGGCGCCGCGGCGTCAACTCTCACCATCCGACCGCGGTCGGACGTCCACAGGCTCCGATAACCCTTCCACACCTCCCTGTGCCACGCAAGGTCCGCCGCCCCGATGCGGTCGGCCCCCTGCTGACGGGCCAGGGCCTCCCCGGCATCCATGTCCATCCACACCACCAGGTCGGGCAGGGTCCCATCCAGAGCCGGCCTGTTCACCGACCAGACGCGACCGACTCCCAGTCGGCGGGCATAGCCCTGATAGGCCAGGGACGAGTAGTAGCACCGATCGGACAGCACCCACTTGCCGTCGGAGAGGGCGGGACGCACGACCCGTTCCGCCAACTCGGCCCGCTGGGCGGCGAACAGGAGCGCCTCGCTCCAGTCGCTCATCTCACCTCCATGCAGGAGAACTTCCCGCACTGCCTCCCCCAGTCGGGTCCCTCCGGGCTCCCTGACCCTCACCACCTCGACGCCGCGGTCGATCAGGCGGGCGGCCAGGAGGTCGCACAGGGTGGTCTTTCCCACCCCTTCCGTACCCTCGGTCGCCAGATAGCGGGCTTTCGTCACGGCTTCCCGGACTTCCGATGTCTCAGCGTCCCCAACGCCTGGCCGGTGTCTCTCATGGCGGTCATCGACCTGTCGAACACCACTCGCAACTGGGACCGCACCGCCCAGATGGTCGCCAGTCCGGTGAGGAGCACCGCCAGGCCGCTGATGAACAGCACGGCCCGGATCCCATCGCTCAGCAGGCCGGGAAGGACCCCCTCCAGCGCCACGGCCCCCACCCCCGCCACGGCCAGCGAGACCAATAGCGCCATCCGTCCCAGGGTGTAGAGCGCCCCGAAAGTCCTGCCCCTGATCTCGTCGGTCACCACCGAATGGAGTTGGGTGAACCCGGCCACGTACGCCATGCCGGTCCCCACGCCCAGAAGCAGCACCCAGCCCACCGCCGAGATGACCGACCGGGAGAAGCTGGTAAAGATGATTCCCGCGCCCGCCGCCCACAGGCCCAGACAGAAGATCGGCTCGCGGTGCAGCAGGTTCTTCCCGAGACCGGCCAGCAGCACCATCCCGATCGTCACCCCCAGCCCGAGCGAGGTGAGCAACGCCCCGTACCCACTCTCGGTCGCCTCCAGGACCTGCTGGCTGAACGGCTGCCCCATTACGAACAGCCCCCCTCCTCCCAGGAGCGCCACCGCCATTCCCCACACCAGCCGGCGCACCGGGCCCTTCTTCCCCACCAGGGCCCACCCTTCCAGCAGGTCCCGCACGGGCGCCGCCAGCGACCTGGCCTTCAACCGCATGCGTCGCTGCTCCGGCAACAGGGTCCGCTTGATGGGGATTGTGAGGGTGATCAGCCCCGAAGCCACGAAGGTGGCCATGTCGAACAGGAAGGCGGGCAGCACCCAGGCGCCGAACTGGCTGATTTCGGGAAGGAGCTCGCTGAATTCGGTCAACAGGGCGAACAGCGCCGAGCCGATCGGGGCGGTGCCGTACATGGAGACCAGGTTGAGCCCGTTGGCCGCCGCCAGGTGCCGTGAGGCGATCAGGGTGGGCACCACCGCTTCCCGGGCCGGCTGGCGGAAAAGCCCCAGGAGTTCCACCAACACGATGACCAAGAAGAGTTGGGAGAGGGTGGACACGAACAGCAGGCTGGCCACCAGGACCGCCCTCCCGAAGTCGGAGACGACCATCGTCACCTTCCGGTTCCAGCGGTCCGCCACCACCCCTCCGAGCATCCCCGCCACCATCCCCGGCAAAAAGCGCGCCACGAGGGGAACGATGATGGCCACCGTGGAGGCGTCCCCCCCACCGCCGATACGGGCGGCGAGGGCGAGCGTGGCGAAGATGTTCACCCAGTCCCCCAGGCTGGAGATACTGTTCGCCCACCACAACTTGGCGAATGGACCTCGGCGTATCAGCTCCCTGCCGCGGATGTTTTCCACCGAATCCACCCTCACAACACTAACTCACCAACCCGTTTCCGCCGATCTCGGTTAGGCATTGGCCGCCGCGTGCGGGTAACTTGGTAAGCCACATGAGCAAGGCGTTAGTCGTCGTCGAATCGCCCACCAAGGCGCGCAACATCTCCTCTTATCTGGGGCCTGACGTAGTGGTGCAGTCCTCCATGGGGCATGTGCGGGACCTGCCCGAAAAGGAACTGGGCGTGGACGTGGAGGGCGGGTTCCAACCCAAGTACGTCACCTCTCCGGGCAAGTCCGGGCAGGTCAGAAAGCTCCGGGAGGCGCTGGCGGGCGCAGACTCCCTGTACCTGGCCACCGACCGCGACCGGGAGGGAGAGGCCATTGCCTGGCACCTGACCCAGTTGCTGAAGCCCACGGTGCCGGTGAGGAGAATGGTGTTCTACGAGATCACCCGCGACGCCATCCGCCACGCCTTCGAGAACCCCCGGGAGCTCGACACGGCCCTGGTGGACTCCCAGGAAGCGAGGCGGATCCTGGATCGCCTCTACGGTTACGAGGTCTCGCCGGTGCTGTGGAAGAAGATCAAGACGGGACTATCCGCCGGACGGGTGCAAAGCGTGGCGGTCCGCCTGGTTGTGGAGAGGGCCCGGGAGCGCATCAAGTTCGTCAGAGCCGAATACTGGGACATCGCCGGGGTCTTCCACCCGGTCGGGAAACCGGCCGACGGGTTCGAGGCCCACCTTGCCTCGGTGGAGGGACGGCGGGTGGCCACCGGCAGGGACTTCACCTCCCGCGGCGAACTGAAGAATCCCAAGAGGCTCCAGTTGGACAAGGCCGACGCCGAGCGCCTGGTGGCCGAACTGGCCGACTCGGCGTTCTCGGTCACGGACCTGAAACAAAAGCCGTACAAACGCTCGCCCTCTCCCCCTTTCCGTACTTCCACCCTCCAGCAGGAAGCCTCCGGAAGACTCAGAATGAGCCCTTCGCGCACCATGCGCGCCGCCCAGCAACTCTACGAGAACGGGTACATCACCTACATGCGCACCGACTCGGTCTCCGTCTCCGACGAGGCCATCGCCACCGCCCGGAAACTGATCCGGAGCGAGTTCGGCGACCGGTTCCTTCCCTCCCGGCCGAGGGTCTACAAGTCCCGGGTGAGGGGAGCCCAGGAGGCGCACGAGGCGATCCGTCCCTCCGGCATGTCATGGAAGACCCCCCGGCAGGTGACCTCCGCCATCGGCGAGGGGGATGCGTCCCGTCTATACCGGCTGATATGGAATCAGGCCGTTGCATCCCAGATGAAGGACGCCACCGGGGAGAGCGTCACCGTCACCCTGGGCGGCGTCTCATCGGCGGGCCAGGCCGTGGAGTTCGAGTCACAGGGGCGGACCATCACCTTCCCCGGGTTCCTCAGGGCACTCGGGTCCATGGACAGGGCGGGGGCCGCCAAGGGGAAGGGCGGCCTGAAAGCCCTTCCGGTGCTCTCGGTCGGCCAGGAGGTGACCGCCGACGGCTTGACCGCCCGGGACCACCGGACCAGGCCACCGGCGTGGTACACCGAGGCCTCCCTGATCAGGACGCTGGAGAGGCTGGGTGTGGGCCGGCCATCGACCTACGCGTCGATAATGAGCACCATCCAGGACCGCGGTTATGTGTGGAGCCAAAGCCGGGCCCTGATCCCCACGTTCACGGCCTTCGCGGTGGTCACCCTGTTGGAGCAGAGCTTTCCCAAGCTGGTCGACTACCAGTTCACCGCAAAGATGGAGGACGATCTGGACCGCATCGCCTCGCGCCAGGAGCAGACCAGGCCGTGGTTGGAGCGTTTCTACTTCGGCCCCGACGGCCTCCAGGCGGGGGTGGAGACGAGTCTCGAGAAAGTCGACACCCGGCTCTCCCGAAAGATCCTGATAGGCCTGGACCCCGAGGGGAACGAGATCGCGGCCCGGATCGGCAGGTACGGACCCTACCTGTTCTGGGAAGGCCAAACCGTTTCCATCCCCGATCGGATGCCCCCCGACGAACTGACCCCGGAGAAGGCGCTGGAGATGCTGGCTGAGGGGAAGTCGGGCGGCGATCGCAAGATACTCGGGACCGATCCCGGGAGCGGGCTCGATGTGTTGGCGTTGGAAGGCAGGTACGGTCCCTACCTGCAACTGGGAGAGACCGAGAGCGGGAAACCCAAGCCCAAGCGGGTCTCTCTACCCAAGGGAACCGAGTTGGGGGGTCTCAGCCTCCCCGAGGCGCTGCGTTGGCTCGGCCTTCCCCGGACCGTCGGGGTGGACCCCGAGAGCGGCGACGAGGTGGTCGCCCGGTACGGCCGGTACGGCCCCTACATCTCCCGGGGTAAGACCAACCGCACCCTCCAAGATGTGGAGCAGCTATTCACCATCACCTTGGAGGAGGCGCTCGGCGTGCTGGCCACTCCCTTCCGGCGGGGAGGAAGCCCGGCTCTCCGGAAGCTCGGAGACGATCCCCGCACCGGGAAGCCGCTCGAACTCCGGGACGGCAGGTACGGCCTGTATGTGAGCGATGGGGTCACCAACGCTTCTCTCAGTGAGAAGGACACCCCTGACAACATCACCGCCGACCGGGCCAGTGAACTCTTGGAGAGACGCCGCCAGACCAGGGGTTCCTCGAAGGGGCGATCCCGGTCACGGCGTCGCAGGTAGATCCTGAGAAGACGGTGAAGTCCTCTCCCGCCGCCGCCACCGCGGGAGGGCTCTGTCTGCTGGCCGCCCTGGCGTGGGCCGGCGCCATCTCCGTGGGCGGGGGTCCCTGGGAGCCGGTCCAGTCGGCCGTGCTGGCCGCCGGACTGGTGGTGCTCTCCACGGCCGCCCTGGTAGGAGTGGTGGTGAAGAACTCCCGGTGGGGACGCAGGATGGCCGGTGGGTTGGCTGCGGGCGAGTTGGGCCTGGCGACGGCCATCCCCCTGTCGGGATGGTGGTGGGTGGGTGTCGGCATGGCCGCGGCCACCCTGACCCTGGTGGCGGGCCCCTGGCTTGCCGAGTCCGGGCGGGGCCGGGCGCCCACCCTCGGTCCTCCCGCCCGATCCGTGCTGCTCCTCTGCGTGCTGGCCGGTCTCCCGGTCGTCCTGGCGGCGGTGTCGGTGGACGGGTTGGGCGGGGGCTGGGCGTTTGCGGCCCTCTCCGCGGCCGCGGCGGCGATTTACGCCAAGGCTGTTACGGGCTCTCTCTTCGTCACCCGGTTTGTCGTCCCGGCGGCCGCGCTGCCGGCTGCCCTCACCACCCCCTGGCCGGGTTGGACCGTGATCGTCGCCGGGGCCGGCGTCGCCTCCTGGGCCGCCTGGTCGGAAGACGCGCGCCTGGCGGTACGGCCCCTGGTGGACACCCGGCCGGAACCCGTGCCGGGCCCCACACCCCTCCGCATCAGATCAGCCGGGGAGGCCGCCCGGTCCCGCCCGGCGTCCGGTCAGAGGGGAGACCGGGGATGAGGCGCCGGCCCAATCCGTGGATAGCCGTCCCGTCGCTGGCAGCCGGGTTGTTCGGCGGCGGTCTGGGATGGGTGGTGAACGACGTGGCCTGCCGCTCCGACTTCGGATCGGGTTGTGTGGGGCGGTCCCTCTTCTGGGGTGGGGTGGGTTTCGCCCTGGGCCTGGTGGGGATGGCGGTGATCATGGTCCTCGTCTCCCGCTCGATCGCCGAATGGCGCGAATACCAGGAACGGGAGCCAGAAGACCCCCGTTCCTGAATTCAAGCCGGACGATCCTTCCGTAAAGCCGGTTCAGCCGGAGACGAATCCCTTGTCCGACAGCCACTGGGCGGCTATGTCCGCCGGGTCCTCCTGATCGATCCCCGCCCGGCGGTTCATCTCGGTGAGTTCCGGGGTGGTGATGGCCGCCGAGACTCCGTCCAGGAGTTCGACGAAGTCATCACCGTAGGCGTCGACGATGTCCATACGGACCGCGGGCACGATGTTCTCCGCCGGATTCAGACCCCGGTCGTCGTCGAGGAGCACCAGACCCTTGGCCGCGATGACGCCGTCGGTGGTGAACAGCACCCCCACATCGACATCGCCTCCTTCCAGGGCCGCCACCGTGAGGGGACCCCCCACGTCCAGGGGTTTGAACTCGGCGAACACCAGACCGTACACGCTCTCCAGGCCGGGGAGGCAGTTGAGTCTCTCGGGGCACTCCGGCGGACCCCCGAACACCAGGTCGGAGGCGTGCGGCGCCAAGTCACTGACGTTGGCGAGGCCGAGAGCGGCCGCCGTCTCGCCGGTTACGACGAACCCGTTCTTGTCCTGTGCGGGGGCGTAGGCGAGGAGCGTCACTCCATTGGCCTCGAAGGCGTCCTTGACTTCCTGCCAGGTGGACTGCTCGTCGGCGGTCGGCACCACGCCGAGGAAGTTGCCCAGGCTTCCCGTGTATTCGGGGACCAGGCCGATCTCCCCCGACTCGAGGGCGGGCTTCACGACCTCCCGAGATCCCAGACCGAGGTTCCTCTCCACCGCATAGCCGGCGTCTTCCAGCGCCTGGGCGTAGATCTCACCGAGTATCAGGCTCTCTCCGAAGTTGAAGGAGGCCACCACGATGGTGGGGCCGTCGGCGTCGTCACCCGACCCGCAGGCCCCGGCCAGCAGCGCCAAAGCCAGAAGGGTCGCCCCAACGACGCCCTTGCGCAACAAATGCAACATGGGTATCCATCTCCTGTCAATAGTTGGTGGGCAGGAACCGCTTGCAGGCGCCCGCCTCCCGGAACATGGTACCGGCCCCTGGGTCCCTCTTCTCCCGGCCGACGTCCTACCCGCCGACCCCGGGGCGGACGCCCGCCGGAGTCAGACGGCGCTGCCCGCGGGTAAACGCCCTCTCCGCCGCCACCGCCAGGATGGCCACCAGCACCGCCCCGATCAACAACTCTCCCTGGTCCCGCTTGGCGAAGCCGTCCACTATGAAGCGACCCAGGCCCCCGCCCGCCGCCAAGGCGGCCAGGGTGGCGGTGGCTATCACCTGGGAAGTGGCGATCCGCACTCCTTCGGAGATCACCGGCAGGGCCAGGGGCAACTCCACCTCCCTCAGGATCCGCCCTCCGGTCATCCCCATCCCCCGAGCAGACTCCAACACCGCGGGGTCAACCGCCAGGACTCCTGCCACCGTGTTGGTGAACATCGGAGGTCCGCTCAAGGCCACGAGAGCCACCAGGGCGGGCCAGGGGCCCAACCCCAGCCACACCACCACGATCACCAGGATTCCGAAGGTCGGGACCGCCCGGCCGATGTTGACCACCGCCGACACCGCCGCGATCCCCCGCCTCCGGTGAGCCGCCCACAGAGCGGCGGGGATGACCAGCGCGGCCGCGACGATCACCGCCACCGCCGACAACAGCAGATGCTCGGCCAGTCGGAGGGGGATGCTCCCCGGTCCCCACCAGGTCTCGGGGTCGCCCAGGAACAGCTTGAGTTCCTCGGTGAGGGGACGGTCGGTCATGCCGTCCTGCTCCTGCTCCAGGGGGTCAGCAGGCGCTCGACCCGCAGCAGTCCCACATCGATCACCACCGCCAACAGGACCGAGCCCAGTGTCCCGATGATTATCTGGGTCCAGAAGAAACTTCGGAGGCCCGCCAGGATGAAGAATCCCAGGCCCCCCTGGCCCAGGATGGCGGTGATGGTCACCAGTCCCACCGTGGTGACCGAAGCGATGCGAATCCCTGCCATGATCACCGGCAGGGCCAGGGGAAACTCCGCCTTCCAGAAACGACTGCGGGCAGTGAACCCCATCCCGTCCGCCGCCTCCCTGACCCCCGCCGAGACGCCGTCGATCCCCGCCACGGTGTTTCGCACGATTATCAGCAGGGTGTAGCTGACCAGGCCGATCTCCGATGTGAGGGTGGACAGGCCGGTGAACGGCACCAGGAAGGCGAACAAAGCCAGGGAGGGGATGGTGTAGAGGACGTTGGTGGCGGATGTGATCGGCCCGTACCAACGGCGCCGCCGAACGGCCGCCAGCGAGAGTCCCATGGCGATCACAGTCCCCACCCCCACCGCCACCCCGGTAAGGAACAGGTGCTCCCAGGCCCTTTCCAGAATGGAACTCCAGTTGCGGGCCACCCAATCCCAGTTGAAGAGGTTCATGCGCCGCTCCTCATTCGTCCGACGACCCCAGCGCCTCCCAGACCGTCCTCATGTCCACCAGCCCGCAGTAGAAGCCGTCTTCGGCCACCACCGCCGACGCGAAGCGGGCGCCGACCATGGCGTCCAACGCCTGCCGCAGGGTGGAACTCCGGCGGATCGGGGCGGAGAAGGGGCGGGCTGCCAACTCCTCGAGGGAGGAGACCCCCTCCAGTTCGGAGACGGGCGCCCAGCCCCGGATCATCCCATCGGAGAGCAGGCCCACCCAGTCGGTCCCCTCCCTGCGGGCCGCGTCCCGGGCCGCCCGGGGAGTGGAGGAGACCTCCAGCACGGGACCCCAC
>JAPPKR010000094.1 GCA_028819835.1 bacterium
GGCCGATCTCCACCCCGGAGTCCCCCAAACAACTCCTGCGGATCTCCGGCGACGAGTCCCTTCTTCAGGCCGCCGCCCGCCGGGTAATGGGGATGGAGGAAGCCTCCGCTCCGGTGATGGTCACCAGCCGCTCCCTGGGACGCCGGTTAACCGAGCATCTTGAGGAGATCGGCTGTGCTCCCGCCGCGGTGCTAGCCGAGCCGGTGGGCCGGAACACCGCCCCGGCCGCGATGGCCGCCGCCCTCTGGGCCGGCCCCGACGATCTCCTGCTGGGGCTTCCCACCGATCACTTGGTCGCCGATGTCGAGGCCTTCCGAGCCGCCATTCGGGAGGGAGTCTCCGCCGCGGAGCATGGAGAGTTGGTCATCTTCGGAATCCCACCCACACACCCCCATCCCGGGCTGGGGTACATGGAGGTGGGCTCCGGCCAGGGGGTGAAGCGGGTCCGCAGGTTCGTGGAGAAGCCCGGTGTCGAGACCGCCAGCCAGATGGTGGATTCGGGCGATTACCTGTGGAACGGCGGGATGTTCCTCGCCCGGGCGGCAGTGCTGCGAGAGACGATCGCCCGCCTGCTCCCCAGGGTGGCCGAGACGGTGGCCGAGGCGTTCTCGGCCGCCGTGCGCGCGGAGGGCGGAGCGATCGACTTGGGGGACTGCTTCGAAGCGGCGCCGTCGGTCTCGGTGGCCAAGGGGCTGTGGGAGCGGGCCGAACGGGTCCTGGCGGTGCGGATGGACGCCGGCTGGTCGGACATCGGGTCGTGGGAGGCCTTGGGAGAGGCGCTGGGGCGAGACGAACTGGGGAATGTGGTGGGCGGATCAGCGGTGGTGGAGGCCGGCCGAGGCGTCCAGGTCCACTCGGAGGGGGCCAAGACCGCGGTGGTGGGGCTCTCGGATGTGGTGGTGGCGGTCGCCAACGGAAGGGTGCTGGTCGCCAGCCGGAAGATGTGGGAGGAAGCCGGTGAGACGATTGAGCGGCTCGAGAGCCTCTTCTGACCAGGCGGCGGCTACGCCAGGGCGCCGGATCGCCGTCCTGGCGCTACTCGTCGGGGTTGTGGCGGCCTGCTCCTCCCCACCCCCCGAGACCGCCACCGGACCTGAGTTGTACAGCGAACTGTGCTCCTCCTGCCACGGGGTTGGCCTGGAAGGAGACGTAGGCCCTCCCCTGGGCGTAGGCTCCCCGAGCGCCACCCTGCCCGATTCCTATCTGGTCACCTCCATCCGCCGCGGGATCGGGACCATGCCCTCTTTCGACCACCTGAGCGAAGATCAGGTGAACCGGCTGGTCGCCTTCCTTCGGGAGATCCAGGCCGGACCATGACTCCTCCACCGGATCGAGTTTTCACAGACGGCCCCCTGGCCGGTCTGGAGGCCTGGGCGGTGGCTATTCCGATGGAGCTTCGCTACCGGCGAATCGCCGAGCGGCGAGCGGTTCTCCTCCGGGGTCCGGCCGGATGGGGGGAGTTCTCGCCCTTCGATGAGTACGGCGACCTGGTGGCGGCCCGGTGGCTGGCCTCCGCCCTCGAGTCGGCCCTCGACCCCCTTCCGGCGCCGGTGCGAGACCGGATACCGGTGAACGTCACGGTCCCTCCCGTCCCCGCCCCCCAGGCCGCAGCGCTGGTGCGGGACTCGGGATGCCGGACCGCCAAGGTGAAGGTGGCAGAACCCGGCCAGGACTTCTCAGATGACCTGTCCAGGGTGGCCGCGGTGAGAGAGGCCCTGGGGGAGGGGGGGTTCCTGCGGGTCGACGTCAACGGCGCCTGGGAGGTGGACGAGGCCGAGGAGCGCCTCCGCCACCTGGAGGAATTCGGCCTCCAGTACGCCGAGCAACCCTGCGCCACCCTCTCCGAACTCGCCGAGTTGCGCCGGAGGACCGGTGTGCCGATCGCAGCCGACGAGTCCATACGCTCCGGCGCCTCACCGGAACAGATCGCATCCTCCGGGGCCGCCGACGTCCTGGTGATAAAGGTCCAGCCGATGGGAGGGGTCCGCCCGATGCTGGAGTGGGCTTCCCGGACGGGACTGGCGGTGGTGCCCTCCTCGGCGCTCGAGACCTCGGTGGGACTCGCCGCCGGGTTGGCCGCCGCCGCATTCCTGCCGGAACTCCCCTATGCCTGCGGGCTGGCCACCTCCTCGCTCCTGGCAGGAGACGTGGTCCGCCGCCCGCTCGCCCCTGATGGGGGAGAGATACACCTTCGCCGCCCGGAGCCCGCGCCGGAGTTGCTGGAGAGATGGCGCCCCCCCGACGATGTAGCCTCTCAGATGATCGACCGCACCGAGAGGTCCGCCGCCTTGCTGCGTTGCCTATGAAGCCGCCCCACCCCAACCCTTCCGTGGCTATGGCCGAAGTGGTGGTGGATGAACTGGTCAGGGGAGGTGCGACCCGCTTCACGGTGTCTCCGGGGTCCCGGTCGGCCGCTCTGGCCAGGGCTGCGCAGGAGCATCCGGGGGCGGAGGTGGCGGTCCTCACCGACGAACGGTCGGCGGCCTACTTCGCGATGGGCGCCGGCCGGGCGAGCGGAGTCCCGGCAGCGGTGATCACCACCTCGGGGACCGCGGTGGCCAACCTCTTTCCGGGTGTGGTGGAAGCCGACGCCTCCGGCGTTCCCCTCATCCTGCTAACCGCCGACCGGCCTCCGGAGATGCGGGAGACCGGCGCCAACCAGACAATCGACCAGTTGAAGCTGTTCGGAGAGACGGTCAGGTGGTTCTGGGAGGCGGGGCCGGCCGAGGACCGTCCGGATTCGAACGCCTACTGGAGGGCGTCGACAGCCCGGGCGGTGGCCGAGGCGCGGGGGTGGGGAGGTCGACCAGGTCCTGTGCACCTCAACTTGAGCTTTAGAGAACCTACCGCTCCGGTGTCCGATGACGGGCGCTCGATAGCAGAGTCCTTCGGCTCGGCGACCGAGGGGCGTCCGGACGGGCGACCATGGATCACCGCGCTCCGGGCCCCGGAACCAGACCTCTCCTTCCTGGAGGAGGTGCAGCAGGCGCGGCGAGGGGTGGTCGTGGTGGGGGAAGGAGCGGAGGGGTCGGCGATCTTCGCCCGTCTGGCGGAGCAACTGGGATGGCCGCTGGTGGCGGAGGCGCTGTCCGGCGCCCGCCGGCCGCCGGCGATCTCCTCCTATCACCACCTCCTCGCGGCCTTGCCGGCGGCCCTGAAGCCCGACCTGGCGCTGTGTTTCGGAAAAACCGGGCTCAGCACCAGCCTGGCGGCTGTCCTATCAGACCCGTCTGTCACCCAGGTGGTGGCAGGCGCCCCCGGGCGGTGGGCCGATCCGGACCGGGCGGTCACTCACATGGCGGCGGGCCCGGCCCCGGCTGTGGCCCGAGCGCTCCTGGACCGGGTGGGGGAGGGGAGAAGAGACCCCGAGTGGCTGGCGATGTGGCAGGAGGCCGAATCCGCATGCCGGGCGGTCCTCGACGACACCCTGGACCATGACGATCTTCCCTCCGAGCCCCGTACGGCTCGCGACCTCGCCGCATTGTCGCTCGACACGCTCGTGGTGGGATCCTCCCTGCCGATCAGGGAAGTGGAGATGTTCGCTCACACCACGCCCGCCAGGGTGCTCGGCAACCGGGGAGCATCCGGGATCGACGGGCTGGTGTCCACCGCTCTGGGGGCGGCCTGGGCCAGGCCGGGCCGGGTGGCCTGTCTCACCGGGGACCTGGCGCTTCTCCACGACTCCAACGGGTTTCTGGTGGACGAACGTCCATCATGTGTGCTGGTGGTGGTCAACAACGACGGTGGCGGGATTTTCAACTTCCTGCCCCACGCGCGGCATCCGCACTTCGAGAAGTTGTTCGGAACTCCGCACGGGCGTGACTTCGAAGCGCTGGCCTCCTTCCACGAACTCGGCTACCGGGGGGTCGAGCGAGCCTCGGAACTCGCCCCGGCGGTGGAGGCAGGACTGGCCGAAGGGGGCGTCTGGCTGGCGGAGGTGCGCACCCACCGAGAGGATACCGAACGACTCCACCGGCGCATCGCAGAGGAGACCGCCCGCCGCCTCACGTCAATCCTCGGCAATTGAGCCTCCTTTCCTGAAATGTGACGTCGTTCGGACCGGGCGACCAGCCAACTCTGACAGGCGGCGAGCCATCCGGGCGGGGCCGCGTCGAGGGCAACGCGGAGTGGGGCACCTTCCACCATGATCAGATCAAGGTGTTTCCTCCCTGGTTGTAGTCCTGTGGATGGATTGGCAGCGACATTGGTTGCGGTGTCGGCGGGGAGGCAGTCGTTACCATGACTTTCAGTGCGGCTCGTAGCGTGCGATGCCTACCTTGGAACAGGAGGTTTGTGATGGGAGCGAAGACGGTAATCAAGTTCACGGGGGTGGCACTGGTCCTGGGGGGTCTGCTGGGGGTGGTCCTCCCGTTTATTCGCCCGGGCGGTCTGATCGTCGAGCCCTTGGAGCGAGCGTCGCCGCTCCTCGAGCGGGTGCAGGTGCTGGCTGAGAAGGCCACGTTTACGCACACCTCGTCGCTTCTTGGCTCCTTGGGGCTGTTCCTGCTGATATTCGGTCTCTTCGGGGTGCGGCGCGCGCTGGGCGAGGGGACTATGAAGCGTGTGCTGGTCACTCTCGGGGTCTTCCTTGTCGCCTTTGGCGCCATCGGGTTGGCTTTTGGTCACGGGCTGAACCACATCATTGCCCACACCATCAATCATGGGGGCGGCGGTAACCCGAGGACCCTTTTCACCATTGCAGTGACCGTTCAGGCGGTGAAGGCCGGCATCGTCATCATTTCCGGTTACGGGTACCTCTTGGGGTTCGCCGCCATCGCGGCGGGTCTATCCCTTCACTTCTCCTCGGGGCTCCACCGTCGGCTGGCCGTCCTGGTGTGCGTGCTAGGGGTGGCCCCGCGCTGGTCTCGCTGCTGATCGGCGACCACTTCCACGACCTGGCCGGCACCTTCTACACTCTGGCCGACTACGGCACCATGCCACTGAACCTGTGGGCGCTCATCCTCGGCGTAGCCATGACCCGAGGGCACCCCAGCCTGACGCCGGGATAAGAAGGGGAACGAAGGAAGAGGACTACTGCCGACCGTTCCCAGGGGGTTGGGCGATGTCCCTGGTCGGGGACTCTCGGTAGGACACAAACAACCCCCTGGGGGCGAACTGCCTTACGACCTGGCTGTGCATGCGCGACTGATCTCGTCCCGGACCTGGCGGGACAGGCTAGGCGCGGAGGTCGAGGGCGTTGGTCATCGTCCGGAGCTTGAGCCGGGTCTCGGCCAACTCCTCCTCAGGCAGTGACCCGGCCACGATTCCGGCGCCCGCGTAGAGACGAGCCCCCGTTTGGTTGAGTTGCGCGCAGCGGAGGGCGATGGCCCACTCCCCGTCGCCGGCCGAGTCGAACCACCCCACCGGACCGGCGTACCTTCCCCGGTCGATCCTCTCCAGCCCGGCGATGGCCTCCATTGCGCCTTGGCGCGGGACCCCGCCCACCGCGGCGGTGGGGTGAAGGCGGTGCACGACTTCGAAACTCGACAGCCCTTCGGCCAAAAGGCCCGTGAAGTGAGTGGAGAGATGGCGCAGATTGACCAGTTCGCGGAGGGTCGGCTCGGGGTTTCGATCCAGCCGGGAACACACCTCTCGGAGAGATCCCTCCACCGAACGGGCGGTCAACTCGTGCTCCAGGAGGTCCTTCTCCGATTCAAGGAGACGGCGGGCCAGATGTTCGTCGCGAACGGGGTCGGGGTGGCGGGGAGCGGTGCCGGCCAGGGCCACCGACTCGACCTCTCTGCCCGACTGCTTCAGCAGGAGTTCGGGACTGGCGCCCACCAGGCCGTCCACCAGGAAGGTGAAGCACTCCGGGAAGGATCGGTGCAGCCTCCGGAGAAGCCGGCGCACACCGAAGGGGGACTTGCTCCACACCTCGACGTCCCGGGCCAGCACCACCTTCTGCAAGCGGCCCGCCTCGATCAGCCGCAGCGCCCGGGCCACAGACTCCATCCACTCCCAGTCCGGATGGGAGGGACCCACGTAACGGGGCCGATCGGGCGTCCCTTCTCCGGGTGCGGACCCTGTGGCAGACACCGGGAACCCTGTATCTCCAATGGTGGTGACCCAGGAGCGGCCCGTCCTCCGACCCACCACCACCGCCGGGACCGCCACCACCGAACCAGACTCCTGCGGATCGAAGGTGAAGGAGGCGAATCCCACCGGCCCGCTCCCCACCTCGGACACCGGGTCGTCGACCTCCGTTCCGGCCAGCCAGTCGCGCCACGCGTCCCGGGCCCTGAGAAAGCGTCCTTCCCCCACCCCCGGATCGAAGCGCAACGCCTCGCCGTACCCCTCCAGGGAGAAGTCCCCGATCATCCAGGCAAAGGACGGAGAACGGAGCCGCTCGGTCGGGAGTTCGCTGGCTTCAAGGGGAACAGAGCGAACCAGGGGACTCACAGGACGATGGGCTTCTCCAACGCGGCCCGGGCGGCCTGCAGGAGCATCCTCCGAAAGTGCCCCGCCACCAACTCGCCGGCCGCGCCCATCATGGCCTGGTACGCCTCCACCAACTGTTCGGAAGCCTCGTGATCGGACCCGGCGCTGTACTCCACCGAATCTCGCACGAACCGCACGAAGACCTCCACCGTCCGCTCCGCCACCGGACGCATGGCCTCGTCCATCTGGGTGGCCAGCGCCATCAACTCGTCAAGAGGCACGCCTCTCTCCAAGAGCAACTTGCCAGCCCGCAGCGCGGTGGCGTCCTCGCCGCTGTAGAGCCTGGTGGGGGAGACGCTCTCAGGGATGAGGATTCCAAGCCTCTCCAGCGCCTCCAGGACGGTGACGGGGAGTCCCGACGCCGCCGACAACGCTTCCAGATCCAGCATCCCCGATCCAGCACCGCCTTCCAGCAGGGCCTCGTGGATTGCGCGGTCCCAGGGGTCTAGGCGGCCGGACACGATCTCAGCACCGATCGAGCTTCAGGCAGCCTGCTCCAGATGTCTTCTGACCTGGTTCTTCAACGTGGCCACGATCGCACCCATTCCCCGCAGGCGGAGCGGCGAGACCACCTCCTCCAGACCCACGCCGTAATAGAAGTCCTCGGGCAGATCCAGCACCGCCTGGGCGGACTCGCCGTCCAGTCCCACCGCCAGCAACCCGGCGTACCCGCGGATGGTGGGAGAATGGGGAGGCGCGTCGAAGAAGATCCTCACCGTCTGGTCGCCTTCCAGGCGAGTGGCCAGGAAAAAGGGGGTTTGACACTCGACCACTCGCTCCAACTGGTCCTTCATCTCACCGTGGTACTCCGGCGGGAGAGGCGGAAGCGTGCGGGAGAAATCCAGCAGCGCATGCCCGCGTATCGACCGGGGAGTGTTCTTCAGCAGGGTGAGCGTCCGCTCCAAGCGGGCGGGAAGGGCCATGATCCGAGGAATCATAACACTGCCCGGTACGGGAATACTCACAGTACCCGTAGGGTTAAAGCCTAAGTAGCAACACCGACCCGATCTTTCCCCTGCAACCTCAACCCGGAGAAATGAGCATGTCTGACACCGCACCCAACCCCAAGTTTTCCGCTTACGCCCATCCCGGAATGCTGGTAACAACCGAGTGGTTGGCCGAGCATCTGGACGATGCGAGCGTCATACCCGTGGAATCGAACGAGGATCCCCTTCTCTACGACACCGGACACATCCCCGGAGCGGTGAACCTCGACTGGCACCTCGACCTCAACCACCCGTTGATCAGGGACTACCTGGGGAGCGACGGCTTTTCCTCGGTGATGGGAAGCAAGGGGATCTCCCCCGACTCCACCCTGGTCTTCTACGGGGACAACTTCAACTGGTGGGCGACCTACGCGCTGTGGGTGGTGTCGCTGTTCGGTCACCGCGATGTGCGGATCCTGGACGGCGGGCGCATGAAGTGGGAGGAAGAGGGCCGTCCCCTCACCACCGCCCCCACCCAGCGGGCCGCGGCCGACTACCCGGCGGTCGACCGGGACGACTCCCAGATCCGCTCCTTCCTCCCCATGGTCCTCGACCACTCCAAGGCCGGAAACCCGCTGGTCGACGTCCGTTCTCCCGAGGAGTTCCGCGGCGAGCGTCTCCACATGCCCGGGTACCCGAACGAGGGAGCCACCCGGGGCGGGCACATCCCGGCGGCCAACAACGTGCCCTGGAAGCGGGCCGCCAACGACGATGGCACCTTCAAGGACGCCGATGAACTGAGAGCCATCTACGAGAGCGAGATCGGCTTGTCGTCGGGCGACGATGTGATCACCTACTGCCGGATCGGGGAGAGGTCCAGCCACACCTGGTTCGTCCTCACCCATCTCCTGGGATTCGAGAACGTCCGCAACTACGACGGGTCCTGGACCGAGTACGGCAACACGGTGGGCGTACCCATCGAAAAGCCCTGAAGGGGCCCGACACCTCTTGACGGTCGACCGGGAGGTCATCCTCCCGGTCGACCTCTAACCCCTAGACTGGGAGGCCGTGCCGCTGGAAGGTCGGTCCCCGCATTCTGACAAGCCTCCTCCCTGGCTCAATCGTTGGCTGATCACCGCCTGCGCGACCTTGGTGGGAGTGGCGGCGGTGGTCTGGGTGATCATGCAACTGGCCACCCTCCTGCTCATGGTTTTCATCGCGCTCTTCCTGGCGGTGGCGCTCGGCCCCGCGGTGGACTGGCTGGAGAAGAAGAGATGGAACCGCCGCTGGGCGACCGCGGTCGTCTTCCTGGCGGCCTTCTTCCTGATCGTCCTGTTCCTGGCCACCCTGCTGCCGCTATTCATCAACCAGACCGCCGCCATCGCGGTCAACCTGCCCGACTACCTGTCCACCATAGAGGGTTGGCTGGGAAGATTCATGGACGTCGACCTCCTGGACGTCCAGATCCGCGCTCAACTGGAAGACCTGGGGTCGCTCCTCCAGAAGTACGGGGGACAGGTCGCCGGGGGAGTGCTGGCGGTGGGCAGCACCCTGGCGACCGTGGTCTTCCAGGGGGTGACCATCCTGCTCTTTGCCTTCTACATGGTCGCCGAGGCGCCCAAGATGCTGCGTCTGGTGCTGTCGCTATTCCCGGCCCAGCGCCAGCGCCTGCTGCTGAGGATCTGGGAAGTGTCGATAGAGAAGACCGGAGGGTACGTCTATTCGCGGCTGATCCTGGCCGCGGTGTCGGCAGTTATCACCGCCACGGTGCTTGCCTTCCTATCGGTGCCCTATCCGGTAGCGCTGGGAATCTGGGTGGGAGTGTTGTCGCAGTTCATACCGGTCATCGGGACCTACATCGGGGGAGCGCTGCCGGTGCTGATCGCGCTCTTGGAGAACCCGATCACCGCCCTGTGGGTGCTGCTGTTCATCATCGCCTACCAGCAGATCGAGAACCTGGTGATCTCTCCCCGGGTCACCTCCCGCACCATGGCCATCCATCCGGCCGTGTCGGTGGGAGCGGTGATCGCCGGCGGATCCCTACTGGGGGCGTTGGGAGCGGTGCTGGCCCTGCCCGTGGCCGCCATCGTGCAGTCCTTGATCTCCACTTCCCGTCAACGTCACGAGTTGGTGGTGGAGTTGGAGGATAACGACAATTCCGCAGGGTAGGCCCACGATCGGACAGCCGGATCGAACTCCCGCCTCCCGCGGTCGGGGGCCCCTGGCGGGAGTGTCGGTGATCGAGTTGGGAGGACTGGGACCGGGCCCTTTCGCCAGCATGGTGCTGGCCGACCTGGGCGCCGACGTGACGCTGATCGAACGCCCCGGCGGGGGCGTGGACTACGCGGCTGGCCAAGCCATTCTGAATCGCGGCAAGCGCTCGATCGCGGTTGATCTCAAGACGCCCAAGGGCACAGAAGTCGCTCTCGGGCTGGCAGAGGCGGCCGACGTGTTGATCGAGGGTTTCCGTCCGGGGGTGGCCGAGCGCCTCGGCGTGGGTCCCGACGCCTGCCTGGGGAGAAACCCGGAACTGGTCTACGGGCGGATCACCGGCTGGGGACAGGAAGGGCCCCTGTCGCATACGGCCGGACACGACATCAATTACATCGCCATCGCGGGAGCCCTGCATGCGATCGGCGCACCGGACCGGCCCATGGTCCCTCTGAACCTGATCGCCGACTACGGCGGGGGAGGCATGCTGCTGGTCTCGGGAGTGCTGGCCGCGCTGGTGTCCTCCCGCACCACCGGGAACGGTCAGGTCGTTGACGCCGCCATGGTGGACGGGACGGCCCTTCTCACCGCCATCATGCACGCCGGGTTGGCGGGAGGCTGGTGGGTCTCCCAACGCAGGTCCAACTTCCTGGACGGCGCGGCGCCCTTCTACGACGTCTATGAAACCGCGGACGGCCGACATGTGGCGGTGGGGTGCCTTGAGGAGCAGTTCCTCAAGGAGATGTGCTCCCGGCTGGGGGTGGACCGGAGCGGTCTGCCTCACCGTTTCGATCCGAGTGGATGGCCGGAACTCCGTCGGCGCCTGGCGGAGATCTTTCGCACCAAGACCCGGGACGAATGGGCCGAGCAGTTCGCCGATGGAGATGCCTGCGTGTCGCCTGTGCTGAGTTTGAGCGAAGCCACCCGGCACCCTCAAATGCAGGCCCGGTCCACCTTTATTGAGGTGGGAGGGTGGACGCAGCCCGCCCCGGCGCCCCGGTTCTCCGAGACCGTCGCCGGAACCCCTTCTCCCGCCCCGACCCGGGGAGAACACACCACAGAGATCCTGGCTGACCTCGGGCTTTCCCCCGCGCAGATAGATAAACTCCGGGATGAAGGCGTTGTTGTTTGACTGATAAAAGGATGACCTGGAAATGACTGACCGAAACCTGCAATCCGAGCGCCGGCGGATCGACGAGGCCGTGGAGGGTCTCACCCTGGTGGACCTCCTCGACCGCGCGGCGGACAACCACCCCGAACGCCCCGCTGCCCGGTGGCAAGGCGGGGACGGGGAGTGGGCAAGCCTGACCTGGGAGGAAATGCGGGGCATCTCCCACCGGGCCGCAGCAGGCTTGCAGACCCTGGGAGTGGGAAAGGGCGACTTCGTGGGGATCATGGCCGGAGTCCGGCCCGAGCATGCCATCGCCGACTTGGGGATCGTCCACACCGGAGCGGTCCCAATCACCTTCTACGACACCCTCGCCCCTCCCCAGATCGCCTACATCGGCCACCAGGCCGGCGTCAAGGTGGCCATCCTGGAGAACATGGAGGTGATGGAGCGCTGGGAGGCGGTCCGGGCACAGCTCCCCCGGCTGGAGCATGTCGTCCTCCTGGACGCCTCCGAGGACGACCTCCCCGAAGGCGTCACCTCCTGGGAGGCGCTCTTGGCCCGGGGCGCCGAACTGTTGGGCTCCGACCCCGAGACGGTAACCCGCTCCGCGGCGGAGGTGACACCCTCCGATCTGGCCACCCTGATCTACACGTCGGGCACCACCGGCCACCCCAAGGGGGTGATGATCACCCACCGCAACGTGGCCTGGACCGCCGAGTGCATCTTCTCGACCCTGGACATGCCCGACCACGTCAGGACCCTTGCCTACCTTCCCTTCGCCCACATCGCCACGCGGGCCGGCACCCACTACATACCCATCTACGCGGCCGGGGAGATCTACTACTGCCCCGACCTAACCCAGGTGGCCGACTATGCGCGGGCCTGCCGTCCCCAGGCCTTCCTGGGCGTGCCGCGGGTCTGGGAGAAGTTCCAGGCTCGGCTGCTCGAGGCCCTGGAGGCCGATCCGAAGCGCCGCGACCTGGTGATGAAGGCCATCGCCAACGGGAAGCAAGTGGTGGAGGGCCGGGTCTCGGGGAAGAAGGCCTCCCTGGGCAGCCGGATCAAGCACGCCCTGTTCGACCGGATCATCTTCTCCAAGATCAGGGCGCGCCTCGGGATGGACGAACTGCAGTTGGCGGTGACCGCCGCCGCGCCGATCAGCCGGGACCTCCTGGTCTTCTTCCACGCCCTGGGGGTGCCGCTCTACGAGGTGTACGGGATGAGCGAGAACACCGGACCGTCCACCTGCACGACCCCCGACAACCCAGCCCTGGGCACGGTGGGCAGGCCCTTCATGGGAGTGGAGGTCGAGACCGTCGAGGACGGCGAGATCCGGGTGAGGGGAGGAGTGGTGACCGCCGGCTATTACCGCATGCCCCAGGAGACCTCCAGCACCTTCTCCGAGGACGGATGGCTCTACTCGGGGGACCTGGGGGAGTGGGACGAGGCCGGGAACCTGAAGGTGGTGGGACGGAAGAAGGAGATCATCATCACCTCGTCCGGGAAGAACGTGGCGCCCGCCACCCTGGAGACCGCCCTCTCCAGCCACCCCCTGGTGGCTGGGGTTTGCATGGTGGGGGACAACCGGCCGTTCCTGACCATGCTGGTCTCCCTCGACCCCCAGGAGACGCCCGCCTGGGCCGAGCAGAGGGGGATAGTCGCCGACGACTGGGCGGGCCTTACCTCCCATCCCGAGGTGGTGGCGGAGATAACCTCCACCGTGGAGGAGGCCAACCGGATGGTGGCCCGGGCCGAGCAGGTCAAGAAGACCGCCATCGTCCCGGACGTGTGGGACCCCGATTCCGGCGAGATCACCCCCACCATGAAGGTCAGGCGGCATGTGGTTCTCGACCAGTACTCCGATCTGATCGACGATCTCTACCAGGACGCGACCAACTAAACCCTCAACCGAGACAGGAGACCTGGCTTTGTCAGACATCACATTCGACCAAAGGGTGGCCATCGTTACAGGCGCGGGAGGCGGCCTGGGCCGCAGCTACGCCCTGGAACTTGCCCGCCGCGGCGCCCGGGTGGTGGTGAACGACCTAGGAGGAGCCATCGACGGCACCGGAGGTTCCACCCGCCCCGCCGACCTGGTGGTCCGAGAGATCGCCGACCGAGGCGGGGAGGCGGTGGCCAACTACGACTCGGTCGCCACCCCCGAGAGCGGAGCGGCGATCGTCCAGACCGCCCTCGACGCCTTCGGAACGGTGGACGTGGTGATCAACAACGCCGGGATCCTCCGCGACCGCAGCTTCGGCAACCTCACCATCGAGGAGTTACAAGCCGTGATGGAGGTACACCTCCTGGGCGCCTTCTACGTCTCGCTTCCGGCCTTTCCGGTCATGAAGGAGGCGGGTTACGGGCGTTTCGTGTTCACCTCCTCCAACGCCGGGATCTTCGGCAACTTCGGACAGACCAACTACGGCGCGGCCAAGGCCGGGCTGGTGGGGTTCTCCAACGTGCTGGCCATCGAAGGCGCCAAGTACAACATCAAGTCCAACGTGATCGCGCCGGTGGCCCGCACCCGCCTCACCGAGGAACTCCTGGGACCTCTCACCGAGTTGCTCGACCCCGACCAAGTCACCCCCATGGTGGTGTACCTGTGCTCGGAGGCCAACCAGTTCACCCATGAGATCTTCACCGCCGGAGGCGGCCGCTACGGACGCATCTTCGTGGGCACCAACCAGGGGTGGTTCTCGGGGATGAAGGTGGTGCCCTCGGTGGAAGAGGTCCGCGATCACCTCGATGAGATCCGGGACATCACCGAGTACGAGATCCCGATGAGCTCCACCGAGGAGATCATGCTGATCGCCAGGGCGATGGGAGGCTGACAATGCCCATCGACGTCGAGACTGCGCTGGCGTCCGAACTTCCGTCCCACAGCTTCGCATGGGACGAGGACCGGGTGATCCTCTACCAACTCGGGCTGGGAGCGGGATCGCCTCCCACCGATCCCCGGGAGCTGTCCTATGCCTACGAGGGCAACCTTGCGGTGCTGCCCTCCTTCGGTACGATCGCCGCCTCCACGTCGATGCTCGCCATAACCTCCGCCCGCGGCGTGGACATCAACTGGGCGCTGATGCTGCACGGGGAGCAGGACTTGGAGCTCGAGGGAGCCATACCGCGGAGCGGTGAAGTCGTCAGCCGGCCCCGCATCGCCCACATCTACGACAAGGGCCGGGCGGCCCTCATTGTGGTGGAGGTGACCTCCACCGACCGCCGAACCGGGGAGTTGCTGTTCACCAACCGGTCCTCCCTCTTCATCCGTGGCGAAGGGGGATGGGGAGGAGACCCGGGACCCAAGGCTTCCAACCACGCGCCCGCCCGGGAGCCGGACCACGTCGTCCGGTCATCCACCCTCCCTCAGCAGGCTTTGCTGTACCGCCTGTCGGGAGACAAGAACCCCCTGCACGCCGATCCGGCCTTCGCCGCCCTGGGAGGATTCGACCGCCCCATCCTTCACGGTCTGTGCACCTACGGGATAGTTTGCAAGGCCGCGGTGGACACGGTGCTGGGGGGAGACCCGGGACGGGCACGGCGTTACCGGGCCCGGTTCGCGGGCGTGGTTTTCCCCGGGGAGACCGTGGTGACCCGCATGTGGGTTGAAGGCGACAAGATCCTCCTGGAAGCGTCGGTGGAGGAGCGGGACGCCACCGTCTTATCCAACGCCGCTATGTGGTTGTCCTGAACGGAGGGGGTTCAAGGTGACGGAGGCCGCTGTGCGAGACTCGATAGAAGACAGGGTTGACCGGCTGCTGTCGGGCCATCCCCCCGCCGAGACCAGTCCGGAGGAGTTCTGGGGCGCGCAGTTCGACCTGGGGCTGGCCTGGCCGTCCTTCCCGGAGGGAATGGGAGGGATGGGCGCGTCGCCCGGCCAAGCCGCCCAGGCCACCGCAGCGTTGGCGGAGGCGGGCGCCCCTACCGACAACGTCGGCCGCAACCTGATCGGCTACGGGATGGGCGCTCCCACGGTGGCGGTCCACGGGACCCCCGAACAGCGGGACCGGTGGCTTCGCAAGCTGTTCACCGCCGAGGAGATCTGGTGCCAGCTCTTCAGCGAGCCGGGGGCGGGATCGGACGCCGCCGGCATAGGGACCCGCGCCATTCGCGACGGCGAGGAGTGGGTGGTGAACGGCCAGAAGGTGTGGACCACCTTAGGGCACACCGCCAAATGGGGGATGCTCACGGCCCGCACCAACCCGGGAGTCCCCAAACACCGGGGCATCACCTACTTCATAATCGACATGGACCAGCCGGGGGTGGAGGTGCGCCCGCTTCGCCAGATCACCGGCGAGGCCGAGTTCAACGAGGTGTACTTCAGCGACGCCCGGGTTCCAGAGGCCAACCGGCTGGGAGGAGTGGGGGAGGGGTGGCGAGTCTCGATTACCACCCTCATGAACGAGCGGGTGACAATCGGCGAGAGCATCAGTCCCCGTGGGGAGGGAGCCATCGCCACCGCGGTGGAGGTTTGGCGCAACTCGGGCAGCGACGACCAGGCCCGGCGGGATGAGCTCATCCGGCTGTGGGTGGACGCCGAGGCCATGCGACTCACCAGCCTACGGGACCGGATGGCCCGCCTGAGCGGGACCCCCGGACCGGAGGGGTCCACCCTCAAGCTCCAATGGGCGGAACTGCGCAAGCAGACCTTCGCCTGGGCCGTGAACATGATGGGCGCCGAAGGGATGTTGTATCCCGAGGCATACCAATTCCGCACCCCCGAGACCATGGCCGTCGACCACAGCCCCCAGTGGGAGTTTCTCCGCTCCCGCGCCAATTCCATAGAGGGGGGCACATCGGAGATCCTGCGCAACGTGATAGGGGAGCGGGTCCTCGGTCTGCCCCGGGAGCCGCGGGTCGATCTCGAGTCGGCCTGGAAGGACATCCCGCGCAGCTGACCCCCACCGCGGGGGTCCGGCGATCCGGCTGCTGATCGAAAGGCTATCCTCCCGCGTGCCATGGCGCGGGTAGTAGTAACCAGGCCCATCAATCCTCGGGCGGCGGGACTGCTGGGGGAACACGAGGTATGGACGTGGCCGGAGAACCGCACCATGCCACGGGGACTGCTCCTGGAGAGAATCGCGGACGCCGACGGGACCCTGGTCATGCTCACCGACCGGGTGGACGACGAGTTCCTGGATGCGGGAAGGCGTCTGACCGTGGTGTCCCAGATGGCGGTGGGGGTCGACAACATCGACCTGGACGCCTGCACCCGCCGGGGAATACCGGTGGGCCACACGCCCGACGTCCTCACCGAGACCACCGCCGACATGGCCTGGGCGCTCCTGGCCGCCGCCGCCCGGCGCATCCCCGAGGGCAGGGACTATGTCCTCGGGGGCCATTGGCGGGAGTGGGACCCCGACCTCCTGCTGGGAAGCGACCTGTGGGGAACCACGCTGGGAATCGTCGGGATGGGAAGGATCGGCGCGGCGGTCGCCCGAAGAGCGGCCGGCTTCTCGATGCGGGTAATGTACAACTCCCGGACGCCCAAGCCCGGGGTCGAGGAGGAGACGGGAGCCGCGTACAAGGAATTGGGAGACCTTCTGTCGGAAGCCGACCACGTCGTCGTCACCGCCGCCTATACACCCGAGACCCACCATCTGATCGACCGTGACGCCCTGGCCCGCATGAAGCCCACCGCCACGCTTGTGAACATCGCCCGCGGGCCCCTGGTGGACCCCCATGCGCTGTCCCGGGCTCTCGGGTCGGGCGACATCGGATGCGCGGCCCTGGATGTGACCGAACCCGAGCCCATCCCCGCCGATCATGAGTTGCTCTCCCTTCCCAACTGCCTGGTGATACCCCACCTGGGTTCGGCCAGCCGCGGCACCCGGCTGGCCATGGCGACCCGTGCAGCGGAGAACCTGGTGGCCGGCTTAGCAAGAGAGCGGGTGCCGTGGTGTGCAAACCCGGAGGTCTATTCCTAAGAGGGGTTGGGGACGGGAGACACAAGACTGTCCTCCCGATTTCCCCTGCCTCAATTAGACATCAAGTTGAGGATAACGCTGAACCTGTACTGGAGGTTTATTGAAGCCCACTCCCAGTCAGAACCGCGCCCGGTTGTACGGCCAACAAGACGCCCTGGCGAACAGTGACCTGTGCGGTGGTCTCCGTGAACCGATTGGAGACGCCCCGGGTGCTTCCGGCCGCCAGGGTGGCGTTCTGCAGGGACCACTGAAGGCCGGCGGTGGTGACTCCGATGGCGTGGCCGCTTAGGGGCACCAAGGAAACCAGGTCTCCCGCCTTTCCACCAAGGACCGCTCGGTGACGCACCACGGTCGCCAGGTCCTCTCCGGCCAGCCAGATGATCTCGGCGCCCGCCCAGCGATGATCGGCAAGCAACTCGGCATTGGCCAGCAGATGATCCAGCCTTCCTCCGTGACCGCCCACCACCACCACGGCGCCGGCCCTCCGGTTGGCCGCCTCCATCGCCAACTCCAGGTCGGTGTAGTCCTTGTCCTCGGAGTGTTCCTCCACCTCGCCTTGATGGCGATCAGACGCACCCAGAGAGACCGAGTCCAGATCGCCCACCAGGAGGTCGGCTTCGAACCCCAGCCGGTGGGCATGATCGAGCCCCGAGTCGGCGGCGATGACGAAGGTCCCAGGGGAGATCCACCGGGCGGCCTGCACCGGGGGAGGGTCGCCACCCGCGAACACCGCAACCCGTCGCCCAGGCGGCAAACCTGTCATCTCGGGAAGGTTAACACCCACTCGAGGTCTAGAGCCAGGCAGGCCCCGCTCCCTTCGCCCGGAGCGGGGGAGGGGGTGCCTTGACGGTCGACGCGGCCGCCGGGCCCCACTGTGGCGTTAAAGTTGGAACCCGGTTTCTCACAGACGCCCCGCTACACCGAACTGATTTCTCTTGCCCCGCGACACCACCAAGCCAAAGACCGGCAAGATAGCCGTCCTGACCTCGGGAGGCGACGCTCCCGGAATGAATGCCGCCATCGTCTCGGCCGTGCAGGTGGCGGCATCGGCCGGTGTCGAGGTGGCGGGGGTGGAAGAGGGATACGAGGGACTGATCAACGGGAGCTTCCGGACTCTGGTCGAGCCCGATCCCCAGTCGGGAGGACTGGCGCCCATCCCCGAACTTCCCCGGGTCGTAGGGCAGGGCGGGACCATGCTGGGCACCGGGCGGTCCATGCGCTTTTTGGATCCGGAGCACCGAGGCCACGCTGCGCGGGCGATGCGCGATCGCGGGGTGGAGGCGCTGCTGGTCATCGGCGGAAACGGATCTATGGAGGGAGCCCATGCCCTCTGGTCGGAGCACGGGGTGGCGGTGGTGGGCATCCCGGCCTCGATCGACAACGACATCGGCCACAGCCGCGAGTCCGTAGGAGTCGACACCGCCCTCAACACCATCCTGGACGCCTGCGACCGGATCAGCGACACCGCCCGCTCCCATCATCGCGCTTTCATCGTGGAGGTGATGGGCAGGGACTGCGGGTACCTGGCTCTGGCGGGCGCCGTCGCCACCGGGGCCGACGCGGTCCTGCTCCCCGAGAAGAACCCGGAGCGCACGAAGGTGGTGAAGAGGCTGGAACGCCTGGTCCGACACAGCCTTTCTGGGCACCGGCAGAAAAGACGCGTGCTGGTGCTGAAAGCCGAGGGAGTGAAGATTCCAACCAAGGCCCTGGTGGCGGAGTTGTCGGATGCGGTGGCCGATATGGAGCACGTGGAAGTCAGGGCGACCGTCCTCGGCCACATCGTCAGGGGCGGGAACCCGACCTTTCGCGACCGTATGCTGGCCAGTCGATTCGGATTAGTGGCCGTCCAGGCCGTCCTGGCCGGAAAGTCGGGGGTGATGGTGTGCTGGTCGACCTCCGAGCAGGGAGAGCCCACCAGCGACGCTTTCGTGAAACTCTTCCCGCTGGACTCCGTCCTTCGGGAGACCGAACTCCTCACTGCCGGGACCTCAGACCTCCAGAGCGAACGGATCCATCGTCTGGAGGCCATCCACGGCGCCATGGCGTTCTGAGGATTGGGGAGTAACGGTCGACACTGCGTCTGCGTCTTACACAAGACCTAAGGCAGCGGGTTTCTTAGGACCAGGGTGCCTTCACACAGTTCCGGGGAGCCGCACATGGCCTCCCTCCTGTAGAGAATCGTCACATAGAGACCGTTGTTGGGGCAGGCAAGGAGGTGCGGGCCGCCGACCCCAGGACCCTCAGGACCCTCAGGATGGCATCCAGCACGACCAGCGCCCGCTCCCGAGAGCACTCCCGGTCTATCCCATTCGCCGACCCGTCCCTGCCAATACCTCCAGTCGTACTTGACGCCCACCGTGAATATCGCCGACGCCGCCCACTCTTCGCCGATGGGGGAACCGTTATCCGGGAGCCCCTTCCCTGCATGTCCCATAATCACCGTTATGTTAAGTTGCCACTCCGTGCGATCACGTTTAGTTAGGCGCTCGGACCCTTCTCGATCAGCGCCGCGCTGTCATCGCCGACTGGTCAAACCACAACACCGGCATTCGCGCCAAAGTAGAACTCCGACTCAGGAGAGGACATCCCCCTTACCTTGTTTGGTAGGCCCTGTGTGTGATGCTTGGGGCTGATCGCCCG